>JAIXUR010000190.1 GCA_027483425.1 Cyanobacteriota bacterium
AATCAACGCCTCCCGTGGAAAGTTGATCTTCGCCAGCATCGGCTTGGCCTCCTGCACCGCCTGAATCGGCCCGTTCAACGCTTCCACAAAGGTTTGCCACAGCACCGCGCTAAACATCACATGGGCGGCATAGGGCAGCTCCGTCTCCCCCACATTGATAATGTCGGCATTGTTGGCGTAGGTAAACCCCACCGCCATCAAAATCGGCGGCACAAACGCCCAAAAAATGCCCAAAAACGACTGGCGATACTGCGCACTAATATCACGCACCATCAGCCGCCAGGCCAGCTCCCGCGAGGCCAGCAGGTCGCGCCCCATCTCTCGAGCCAGCCGCACGGGATGTTTGAGCTTGCTTTCGGGGGTGTAGACAACAAACGGGAGGGGCTCAGCAGGTCTCATAGCCAGGGGCAACGGTTGGGGCATCCGCCATTATGCCCCCTGGCTTTACGAAAATTGCGGGTTCACATACCTAAGTGACGCAGACGGCCTCTCTAAAAGCAGCTGTTATGATGGAGAGAACAAAGCTACTAATCGATCCCCATGGCCACCACCGCTGACGACATCTGGCGCATTCTGGGAGAACTCGCCGAAGCCCAAAAAGAGACCGAGCGTCGCTTCCAAGAGACCGATCGCCAATTCCAAGAAACGAAGCAGCTGATCAAACTACAAAATCAGCAGCTCAACGATCAACTGGGCAAGCTGGGCAACCGCCTCGGTGAGTTTGTGGAGTGGCAAGTGCGCCCTGCCGTCGTTCGGCTATTCCAAGAGCGCGGCATTGCGGTGCACGAGTTCCATGGGGATGTATCTGTACAGCGCGGCCAGGACGGTATTGAGATCGACCTGCTGGTGGTCAACACCACCGAAGCCGTACTGGTAGAAGTCAAAAGCAAACTCACCCAGGCCGATGTCGATGAACACCGGGAGCGCCTGCGCAAATTTAAGCGCCTCATGCCCCGCTATGGCGATGTGCGGGCCATGGGGGCCGTAGCCGCCATGGTTGTGCCCGATGAGGTGGCCCGCTACGCCTACCGTCAAGGGTTCTTTGTGCTGGCGCAGTCGGGCGACAGCGTGGTCATTCTTAACGACGGTGCCTTTCAGCCCCAGGTTTGGTGAGGGCGATCGCGGCCGTTGTTTCCCCACCCCATTATGGTGGATTGTCGGTTCTGATGGGATCGCGCGGTCAGGGCAGTCGGGCAGCACAGTGAGGGAGCCGCCTAGACCTTTTTCAGCACAAACAGGCTGCCCTGGTTGCCACGCCCAATGCGCAGGTCGTCGTCTAGGTAGGTGACCTCGAGCCAGCCTGTCTGGCGATCGCGCTTGATCCTAAAATCAATGCCCTGGAGCAGCGAAAACTTGGGGGTGCTTTGCAGCACCGGAATAAACTGGGCCGGTGACTGGTAGCCCAGGGCCTGGCGCAGCCCCACGATCCCCCGCTCAAAGCCCACATTCACCCGCTGGGTCGATACCGGCTCTAGGGTAGCGGCCACCGCCACCAGGCCCGAGAGCAACGGCGGGCCGTTCACTTCGGCAATATTGTAAATCCGGTTTTCGGCCAGGCGAATGCACTGGTAAATGGGGCCCAGGGAGGCCAGGGGAATGCGATCGATATTCAGCAACTCCTGGCTGGTGGTGTAGAGCAAGCGCCAGTCGCCGTCGAGCAGGGCCGTGGCCTGGAGCGGCTCGGGGGTAGGGTTGCGCTCCTCTAGGGTCGTGGCGGCGGCCTGAATCGCAGTGCGATCGCTGGGGCTGCTGTTAATGCCCCGGTTGACCGAGGCGACCGCATCGAGTAGCTCAGCTTTGCCCAACATAGCCCAGTCTCCACGGCAGTACCACGGGCATGATACGGCAAAACTCTAGGGGCCGACAGTCTGTAGGCTCTGCTACCATGGAATGTCTGTGTATATATTGCCTCTGTTGAGTGCTATAGGGCCACCGTAATGTCTTCTAAGTTCTACAATCCCTCTCTGCGCCAGGTGCCCCGCGATGCCAAGGCACCGATTTTGCCCTCCTCCGGAGATTCCTCGATTTTGGCCTGGCTAGACAGCATTGGTCGGCTCCGCAGCCGCGATGTGGTCGAAACCATCCCCGATGAGGCCGAAAACGAAGAAATTTCTGACCTGATGGGCAATGACGATGGCTTTGACGACGACGACGATACCGATCTCGCCCTTGACGATGATGACTAATGGCCATCGCGATAACCCTAGCCCTGACCAGGGTGTTGACCTAAGCGGCCATTTTTGCCATTAATAAGGGCATTAAGTGTTATTAACCTTTGTTCCCTACTATAGGTCTGCTCATCTAGACTTCCTGACTATTTCCTGGCACCAAATGTAGTCAATTGGAAGATCATCCAGTAGACTCCTGGGGTGTGTGGTGTGATGCAATTGAGGAATCGTTTGTGGATGCGAAATTTTTAGCACCGAAACGGCTGACCCTAAACGGCCTGACATCGTTTTGGCTGCTGATTCTAGGGCTAAGCGCTGCCGCTGTGGGTCTCGATGCGGCGCTGGGCCACGTGATTAGCCTGGGTGCATCGATTGTGGTGCCGTTTCTGGTGGCGGCTCTGGGTAGCAGCCTGGCGGGGTTTTGGGCGGTGCCGCTGCTGCGGGCGCTCAAGACTGGACAGTTTATTCGCCAAGAAGGCCCCCAGGGGCATCTCAAAAAAGCGGGCACCCCCACCATGGGCGGCGCTTTTTTTGTGCCGGTGGCGGTGGCAGTAGCCCTCGTGGCCACTGGCTTTGCCCGTGACGCGGTGGCGGTTTCGCTGCTCACCCTGGCCTACGGTGCAATCGGCTGGATCGACGATTGGCAAGTGATTCAGCGCCGGTCTAACAGCGGTATTTCGCCCCGCACGAAGCTAATTCTACAGATTGCGGTGGCGATGCTGTTCTGCCTGTGGGCGCTGACGAGCCAGCCCGCGACCATCACCACTGTGACGCTGCCCCTGGGCATAATGTTGCCCCTGGGTTTTCTATTCTGGCCCCTGGCAGGGTTTGTGCTGGTGGCCGAGAGCAACGCGACTAATCTGACCGATGGCTTAGATGGCTTAATGGGCGGCACCGGAGCGATCGCCTTTATGGGTCTAGCCGCCATTGTTGCCCCCACTCATCCTGACCTGATGGTCTTTTGCGCGGCCATGGCCGGGGCTTGCCTGGGCTTTTTGCTGCACAACCACAACCCTGCCCGTGTCTTCATGGGCGATACCGGGTCCCTCGCCCTGGGCGCTGCCCTGGGGGCGGTGGGCATTCTCAGCGGCAACCTGTTTGCCCTGCTGGTGCTGACCCTGCTGTTCTTTGCCGAGACCCTGTCGGTCATCATTCAGGTCACCTACTTTAAGGCCACCAAAGGCCCTGATGGCGTGGGCAAGCGCTTCTTCAAAATGGCCCCGCTGCACCACCACTTTGAGCTCTCGGGCTGGTCTGAGATCCGGGTGGTGACGGTGGCCTACGCGGTCACCGCGCTGCTGGCGATCGTCTCCCTCAAGCTGGGTTGATCAATCAGAATCCTCCCAGGCTGTTCACACGTTAGTGCGAGATAAGTAGGTAAGCCTAATTAATTGTAAGAAGGGGTTTGGGGGCTGCGCCCCCAGGCAGGGGGTTTCACCCCCTCCACCCCCACCAGCATCTTTAGTTTAATTACGCCAAGCTACTGAGCTCTGAATCGGAGCCATGGAGAACATACCGAACGAAGGGTCGCCATGGAAGCTTCAAACCTGCACCCCCTGGGCCATCCCCCCAACGCCTGGTGGGTGAACGATCAGGTGGCCGACATTAGCCGCCTAGCGGATCAGCCCCGGCTAGCGACGGTGGTGACCCAAACCAAGCAGCTGCGGGTTGACCTGAGTAAAACCGCCTGCCTTGTGGTGGATATGCAAAATGATTTTTGCCACCCCGACGGCTGGTTGGCGAGCATTGGTGTCGACGTGACCCCGGCCCGCCAGGCTATTCAGCCGTTGCAGCAGCTCTTGCCTCAGCTGCGGCAGGCCCAGGTGCCGGTAGTGTGGCTCAACTGGGGCAACCGCCCTGACCTGCTCAACATCAGCGCCGGACTGCGCCATGTGTATAACCCGAGCGGGGCCGGGGTAGGCCTGGGCGACCCCCTGCCTGCAAACGGCGCGCCCGTGTTGACCCAGGGCAGTTGGGCGGCGGCGGTGGTGGCCGAGCTAGAGGCCCAACCCCAGGATATTTGGGTCGATAAGTACCGCATGAGCGGGTTTTGGGATACTCCCCTCGACAGCATTTTGCGCAATCTGGGCAAAACCACGCTGCTGCTGGCTGGGGTGAATCTAGATCAGTGCGTGATGGCTACCCTGCAAGATGCCAACTTTTTAGGCTACGACTGTATTTTGATCCGCGACTGTAGCGCTACGACATCTCCCGACTACTGTGCCCAGGCCACGGTTTATAACGTCAACCAGTGTTTTGGCTTTGTGACCGATAGCGCGGCGATCGCCACCGCTCTGAACCAGGACTGATGGTACAGGGTCGATCAGCCGTCTACCGGCGATCGCGACACTTTTTTTGCCATTTTTTTGACTAAGGCTGGTGCAATTGCTCTAATCTGAACTACTCTTGGGCAGACCATTGGTTAGACCCTTGGTCACCCAAATTCTCAGGCTTCTTGATCCATTATTCAACGCCCCTTCTACCGTCACCATGAACGCACCTTTTTCCCCTGAATCTCATCCTGGGGCGATGGCTCCAGAGGCACCCCAGGGCAGCCGCCAAGCTCCCTCGGTGCCGATCTCGGTGTATCGAGAACTCGCCACAGAGCTGCGGGCTACCCAGGCCATGGCCGATTCACTGACCCAGCAAAATCAGCACCTCAGCCAACAGAACCAGGTGCTGCGCCAAGAAATGATTCGCTTTGCCGACTCAGCGGCCCGGCTGAAGCAGGCGATCGAGCTCAGCCAGCCCCAGCCGGTAGAGCCCGTCAGTGCGGTGCAATGGGCCCAGACTAGCCTTCAGGGGCCATCCTCCCTGGAGGCTAGCTACGGCGCTGAGGCCCCGGTCATGGTATCCATGCCGCCGACCTACCTGGCCGAAGACCCTTCTCCCTCGCTGCCCGAGCGCCCGACAGAGGGTCTGCCCGAACGCCTAGTCGATTCCGTGGGCGAAAGCGTGTCTAACCTGGCCAGCCAGATTACCCAGATGGTCAAGCCCAAAGGGAAAAAAGCGCCTCAGCCACCCCAGCGGCCCCAGGGTAGCCCTGCCCAACGGCTCTACACCGAAGAACGCCTAGACGCCAATCGCCCGGGTCAGCTGAGCCAGCAACCCTCTGACATGAGCGGGCTGTGGCTGGCGGCCACCATTTTGCTGATTGTGATCAGTGCCTTTGGGGCTGGGTTCTTGATTATGAAGCCGCTGCTGAGCAACTCACGCTAGGGCACTGCACCCTGATTCTGATGACAAAAGTTATCGGGGCCTAGGGGACTTTTGTAGTGAAGGACACAGTATTGCAGGGGCCAAGCCCGATAAACATAGACCGAAGTTAGAGTGTGCCAACTAAATACTTATCTAGGATCTCGCCGCGACCGGCCCAACGGGCCGGGTTCGCGTCCTGGGAAGGGATGTTTTTTAGTTGGGATACTCTTAGGCTCTCCCCCGCTTTTCAAACCCCCTCCAAGGAGAGCTGTTGATAGTCGGGTGCTGCGGTCGGCTCCAGGTTGGAGAGGGTCAGGCCGAGCAGACGCACGGGCTGACCCCGGTCGAGGTGGGTAAGCAGCATCTCCTGGGCCCAGGGCACCAGGGGTGATTCAGGCCCAATGGCCGCCGTAAAGGTGCGACTGCGGGT
>JAIXUR010000142.1 GCA_027483425.1 Cyanobacteriota bacterium
CGCGCGACTCGAAGTCGTTCGGGGGAGTTGGAAAGGGCTCCAAAATCCTTTCCCTGCCAGTGTTCAGGCAGATGTCCGCCTCGGAATATTCAACCAGTAATGGGAGGGTAGCATCAGCAGACGAGGTTAAGTGTCCAACAAGCTGAGAGCCAAACTCGGTAAGAGGGCTAGGGCTAGGTTGCTAGGGATAACGCAAGTGAATCCTTGATGAGGCTTCGTTAATTTAGGTGCTCGCAATGGCTGATACGAGCATGTTGGGGCCTATGGGAATCGGCAGCGGCTAAATGTCGGTTGAGAACACCCCGCCCCCGGAGTATAGAGGAGTCCTAAGGCAACCACATCTCCACCCCGTGCGGAACGAGGAAACTCCGATAGAGTCCTGGCCATGCCGTCATGACCAGGTAAACCGAAGGTAACTGAGGTAGAACCCTCTAGCGGATACAGGATGTCCCAAGACGCGAATGCTGCCAACTGAAAGGTAACCGGAATCCATAACGGGGCAGATAGGGCTAGTGCCTAACCCGAAAGGGTGCAGACGTGGGACAGGTGATAGCTTGAATGCAGGTGAGATGAGACTCAACTGGCGGGAAAAGTTAGGTACAGGCTTCGGTCTGTAAACGTAACCGTCAGGACAATCCGTAAGGGTTGTTAAGAATCGGAGACACTGAATCTCAAGACGTTGCTTGAGCCGTGTACAGTGAAAGTCGTATGCACGGTTCTGAGGGGAGGGAGGGGGCTATATCTAAAACCTTCTCCTTTACCCGACTAGTGGAGGTCAAATGGGGAAATTCATCCGCGTCAACTCCGCAAAATTTCCGATTCTACCTGGCGAGGCGGACGAACTTGTCAATGAAGGTATGTACGGCAAAGCACTCGCGGAGTATCTGGTCAGCAGGCTGCGAGAGTACGGCTACGATGCACCGTTTTGCTGCTGCGAGGATTGGGGTTGGTGGGTCGAGTTGGCAGGTTTCCAATTTACCTTCGGGGTGTGTATCTACGGGCGAGAGTGTGATGATGGGCATCTGGATCTGTACGTGACAGATGGAGCAAGTCAAGACCGCGTTTGGAGTTGGCGGAAATTTCGGTTCATCGACACTGGAGTCCGCGCAGCGGCAGTCAAGTTACATGGTGACCTCACAGCCATATTTACTGCCGATCCCGAAGTGCGCGTGCTGGCGACTGACTTGAATTCGCCGTTTGTTGAATGAAAGATGTTTATGGGCCGCTTGGCTAACAAAGCGATGAACCGAAGTCGCGGAACCGGGCGACTTTGAAATGGAAGATCAATCGCCACGACTCGGTTATCGCGGTCGTTATGCTTGCATCTTGTAGTGTGGAAATCTGTGACCCCAAAACCCGCTTTGGATCATCGCTTTTGAGTGGATTGATTCAATCCATGGAAGTCTGCCCACTTTCATCATCCGGACTCCAGGCCTAACCATCCCGCTGTGCCCAGGCCTGTTTCGCCCTGGCAACCTGGTGGGGAGCCGGGATCGCTTGAAACAAGTCTAGAGCTTGGTCGAGGTGAGCTTCGGCCTCAGCCGCAGGCCCAGGCAGGCAGGCCAAGGTAAGGGCACACTGGAGATGGGCCGTGGCTAGATCGCCATGGGCACCGACTTCATCGAGGAGAACGATCGCACCCTGACAATCCTCCACAGCACCGGCCAAATTTCCCTGGTGCTTCTTCAGTCGCCCCAGCCCCAATAATGTGTTGGCCCTAATTTGCAAATAGTGGCCAGCCGCCGCCGCCTGGATCGCGGCCTTAAACAGAGCATCAGCCGTCGCTAGATCGCCCAGGTTGAGGTAAGTGTGGCCCAACAACTGCACAAAGAAGGCGTGACGTCCGCTTTGGCCTCGGCCTCGTACCTGTTCAATGACGGAGTCAGCCAAGGTCTGCGCAGCGTCTGGCTGGCCTTGGTAGGAACGCACGAGGGCTAAGCAAGTGGTGGCTTTGTCGGCCCAGGGCTGGTGGCGGGTGCCGGTGGCGGTGGCAATCACCTGGCTAAACCAGGTGGTGGCGGCCTCCAGATTCCACAGATCGAGGTGATACAGCCCCAGGCTGAGCTGGGAGTCAACCACCAGCATGGTCAGGTAATACCAGCGGTGGGTGGTGGCGGCGGGGGCCTCAGATTGTAGGCAGGTTTGGGCGATCGCAATGGCACTCTGCTGACTGGCGATCGCATCATTTAGGCGTCCCTGGATCCAGTACAGGTCACCTAGAATGTTGGCTAACTCACTGGCATCGGCATTTTGCGGCGGAATGTGGTCGAGAATGGCGGTGATGGCATTGGTCACCGGTTGCACCAGACCCATGCGGTAGAGGGTGCTGCCCAGGGGCAAAAACTGCTGCCATTGATTATCGCGGCTGTGCAAAATCACCCGCGCCGCCGCCCCAAAGTCTTGAATGGCCACGTAGTGGTAGTAGGCCTCCAGCGCCTGGATGGCATCCTGGAGGGTGCAAATGCGCGGCACGCTGTCGCTCCAGCAGCGGGCGGCCTGGCGGTGGGCGGCTTCCCACTCGGTGGTGTCTGGGCGGTCAGTGAGCTGAGCCAAGGCCCCGGCCCGCACTACCGGGTGCAGCCAGTAGCGGCCCTGGCGACATTCCAGCAGCGATCGATTGCGCAGGGAGGTGACAATGGCCTGGTGCCGCTGGCTGGGAATGTCGGCCATAAGACATTCCACCGCCGCCCAGGGAATGGTGGGCATGTCCTGATAGCGGTAAACGCCGAGGCAACAGAAGAGACGATGGGCCTCGGGGTCAAGGGCACGGAGGCGATGGATCTGGCTCTCTACCAGGTTTTTGAGATCCACGGGGCCCAGCAGATCCTGGCTGTGGGTCTGCCAGTAGGCGGCCAGGCTACCCTCAAAATCGGCCAGCACCGCCCCAGCGAGAATTTCCATGGCCTTGGCGTTGCCACCGTAGGCGCTGTGCATGGCGGTTAAAACAGCGCGATCGCGCGGCATACCCCGGTGGGCGAAGTAGGTGATCCAGGCCTCGACCTCCAGCCCAGGCAAGCGATAGTGGGTCAGGGGTAGGCCGGGTTCACAGAGGCGATCGCGGCTGGTCAACACCGTCAGGGTTTGGCCCCGGCTATCGGCTAGCACCCGGAGCAGTTCGCCATAGCGACGGTGGGGGGCCATGAACTGACCCTGGGCATCTAGCGCCGGTTCCAGATTGTCGATTAAGACGGCCACCCGTTGCTGGCGCAGGTGACGCCGCAGGCGATCGAGGGTGACCCCAAACTCGCGCCCTGGTTCTACCCCCAGGTCTTGGCGCAGCCATTCTTCGACCACCCACTCCACCGGGGTAATATCGGCGGGGTCTTTGGCCATCAGCAGTTCTAGGGTGGTGTCTACCGGCTGCTGGGCCAGAAAGTGCTGGGCCAGGGTGGTTTTACCCAGCCCTCCTTCGCCCTGAATGAGCAGGGTCCGGTGCCCCTGGGCGACCAGGGCGGTGAGATCGGCGATCGCCCCCTGGCGACCGACAAAGCCGAGATCTGCCGGGGCCATGGGCACGATCACGAGCGGCTCCTCGTCGGGGGCGGCCTGGGCTACCCCGCTGGAGACATCGATGCCCATCCGGTGCAAGGACCGTTTCAACGCCGACTTGAGGGTGGACTTGGTCACCTTTTCGCCCGTTACCCGCGACAGCAGCCGCCACATCTGGTAGGCCACATCCTTAATATGGCCTTCGGTGTAGCCGGCGGTGTTGGCAATATCCAGGTACTTTTGCCCCTGCCATACCTGGCGCAAAATGGTGCGCTGCAAATCGTTCAGGTGCCGCCCAGTGACGGTAAAAACGAGCCGGTCTGCCAGTTCTATTGTCTCTGATGCCATCGCTGCGTCTATCCCCTACGGCCACAACTCTAGCCGAGATTACGATTACCTTCACCCCTGGGCCCAGGGATTCCGCCTTTTTCCGGCCCGCAGATCCGTTTTATTTAGCCCAAGAGCCGACTCTGGCCGACCCTGGCCGACTGACAGCCGCAGATCCCAGGGCTACGGTGAACTTACCCAACCCTAACGCAGCTCAAGCGTATCAAATATGACTACGATCACACTCCCCTCGGCTCCCCTCTCCCCAGGGCATGACCTGGCGGGCCCCTGGCAACCGGATCTGGGCGCTGGCCAAGTGCAACGGCGGATTGCCACCCTGATCCAGCGGTATGTGACGGTGGCTCACCTGCGCGATCGCATCGCCGACCTGCCCCACCAGTTCCACCATCCCCAGCCGCGCCCCTGGAGCCGGATCAACTGGGCTGCGATCGGCCCAGACCAGGTCAGCGGCATGGCGGTCGAGGTCTACTGCGCCATTGTGCTGGGCAGCATCAATACCGAAGCCCCCATTCGCGGCTACACCCAGGCCAGCCGCCAATACCTGGAGCATTTTTATCCGCCCATGGCTCAGTTTGTGGGGGGCACCGTCGATGCCCTGGGCCAGGTGATCACGCCGGGCCTGTGGGAACTCGAAGAAAAGCGCCATACGCCCGCCCTAACCACCGTTTACCACCGCCTCTCTGGGCAACGCCCCACCCTCAATCCCCACCGGGCGCGGGCCTATCAGCCCAGCGGTGACCCCCGCGCCGACCTCTACCGCCACGGGCTCCATCGCATTGCCACCGAATATGGTGCCACCTGCCTCTACCTGTGGATGATGGCCTACACCACCGGCCCACTCCAGGCGGTGCTGGAGGAGTTGCTGATCGACGAAATCAACCACATGACCAAGTTCTGGGGCTTTGGCCGCTGGGCCTACCCCGACACCAGCCTGGGGATGATGGCGGGTACCTTGACCCAGGCCATGGTGCAAAAGTGGCGACAGCCCAACCTCCAGGGCAGCCTGATCCACACCCTGCGCCGCATGACCCACGAACTGGCCTGGGGCCAGTGGAGCCTGAGCCATCGGGCCACCTTCCTCTCAACCTTCGCCCAGGTGATGCAGGTGCTGTGGCGGTGGGATCAATCCCTCACGCCGCCCTACCTGGAGGGGCTGTTGGGGCCCCATTCTGACCCAGGCACCATGGCCTTCCCTCGCCCGCTGGGAAGACTAACCAGGGCAACTGAGTTGGGGCCTAGGGCCAAACAACAATTGTCCCGGTAGGGGCGAGCCGCCGCTCGCCCTATCCAAATTCATGCCGTTAGTCAGCCCACCTGGCCCTTACCCCCGCGCAACCCTTACAGCCAAAGGAAACCTTCAGCCATGACCATCGATTTTTCAGCCCTGCCCGCCGATCTGCACCCCGCCGCCCTGCCCGCCCACGTGGCGGTGATCATGGATGGCAACGGGCGTTGGGCTACCCAGCAGGGCCTGCCAAGGATCGCGGGCCACCGCCAGGGAGCCAAAACCGTCAAGGATCTCCTGCGCTGCTGCAAAGATTGGGGCATTGGGGCGTTGACCGTTTACGCCTTTTCCACCGAGAATTGGCGGCGACCCATGGGAGAAGTCACCTTTTTGCTGCGCCTGTTTGACCGACTGCTGCGCCGGGAACTCGCGGAGATGCAGCGCCAGGGGGTACGCATTCAGTTTTTGGGAGATTTATCGCCGCTGCCGGAGCGGCTGCAACGGCTGATGCAGGAGGCCATGGCCCTCACCCGCCACAACCAGCGGGTGCAGTTTAACGTCGCGGTGAACTATGGTGGTCGGCAGGAACTGGTGGCCGCCACTCGCCAGATCGCCCAGCAGATTGCCTGTGGGGCCCTGGCCGTTGATCAAATCGATGAAGAAGTCTTGGCCCAGGCCCTGTTAACTCATCCCCTGCCTGACCCCGATCTGCTCATTCGCACCAGCGGCGAACAACGGCTGAGCAATTTTTTGCCCTGGCAGTTGGCCTATACCGAGTTGTACTTTACCGATGTGCTTTGGCCTGACTTCGATCGCGCCGCCTTCCACCAGTCGTTGCAGTGGTATCAACAGCGTCAGCGGCGGTTTGGTGGGTTAGCCCCAGCGGCCCTGGCTCAGGGGA
>JAIXUR010000382.1 GCA_027483425.1 Cyanobacteriota bacterium
TGCCCCAGGGGGGTGTCGATGGCGTTGGCACCGTCAGCGGTCTGATCACCTCCGCCGAGATTACCGCCAACCTGCGCCTGCCGACCCTGCAGGCCACCTTCGATATCGAAGACCCCGGCCTGGGCTACTTGAGCTTGCCCCCCGCTACCGTGGCGACCATCGCCGACTCTGCTGCCCTAGACAGCCCGGTGGAGCTGGTAGAGCCGGTGGAACCGGATAGTCCAGTGGAGCCGGAGAGCCCAGCAGAACCCGATGCCCCCGTGGAGCTAGAAACCCGCTACGGGCGACTGCGGGGCACCGTGACCTATGCCGACAGTGTTGTGAGTCTGGTGGGCGTGGCCCTGGAGTCGGCCTCAGGGGAAAGCCGCTACCTGGCCAGCGGCACCTACACCCTGGCCAAAGAACCCCAGCTCAAGGGGGAGCTAGTGGTCGAAAATGGCCAGATTCAAGACATTTTGAGTGTCTTGATGATTTTTGAGCGGGCCGATTTTCGCACTAACCTGCTTAAGCCACCGGAGTGGTTTCGCCCGGCGACTGAGGCCGATTTGGCCTCCCTGGAGGAGGTTAACCCGGTGGGCGATCGCAACGCCAGTCTGCTTGACCAGCTCCGTCGCCTAGCCGAGGTCCTCGAACTGCAAGATTTCCTGGCCGCCAATGCCAGTGAGTCTCGCTTTCCGCCCCTCGAGGAGTTTACCGGTGGCCTTTCGGGTAAGGTCACCGCCCGCGGGCCCCTATCCAAGGATCTAGAGGTCACCTTTGACCTGGCCGGAGCCGACTGGGTCTGGGGCGACCCAGCTACAACCAACGGCGTCAGCTACCGCATCAGTGAAGTCATTGCCCAGGGCCGCTACCAGGACAGCATCCTGGAAATCAACCCGGTGAGTCTACGCTCTGATTTTTCGGAGTTCTCAGCTGCGACCCAGACCGGCGTTTCCCTAGCCACCCTCAACGGCGAGTTTAGCTTCGACCCCGCTGACCCCGTAGAGCGCACCCTGCGCCTGGAAGTCAGCGATGTGCCCATTAGCGCGGTGCGCCAGCCCCTGCAACTGCCTAAAAATCTTGACGGCCTGGTCAACCTAGGGGCGACCCTCACCGGCACCCTGGACAACCCCCAGGTACGTGGTCAGCTGGCGGTCAACGAAGCCACCATCAACCGCCAGGAGATTGATCTGGCCGCCGCCAGCTTTGGCTATCAAGAGGCACGGCTCAATGTGCTGGGGCGCATCGCCATTCAAGAGCAGATCGACCCCCTGCTGCTGTCAGCCAGCGTGCCGCTGCTGCTGCCGGGGGTCAACCAACGGCCTACCTCTGACGCGATCGATATTTCCCTGAAAATGCGGGATCAAGGGTGTGCCCTGATCAACCTGCTGACCCAGGCAATTACCTGGGAATCGGGGTCGGCCAACCTCGATCTGGCTGTCCAGGGCCGCTGGCCCACCGATAAACCCATCCAGGAGGCCCTCACCACCCTCAACGTCACCGGGGCCGCCAACTTCGACGGGGTTACCATCAGCTCCAACAGCCTACCTGAGCCCCTGACCAACATTCAGGGCAGCGTTCAGGTGGTAGAACAACCTGAGACCAGCCTAGCCAGCTCTGTCTATGGCAACGGTTTGGTGCTTGATTTTCAGGAGGTGACGGGTGACTTTAGCAACGGCAAGGTGGTGGCAGATGGAAATCTAAAGCTGCTGCCCTCGGTGCAAGACCTGGCGCCAGGGCTCTTTAACAGCAGTGACAGTGCCCTGGCGCCCGAGGACAGCGGCGGGGCAGGGAGCCCCGCTGCCGACTCCCTGCGGATTACCCTCGACAATATTGCCCTCGACCTGCGTAACCCCGCTGGTACCTACCGTGGTCTCGTGGATGGAGCCGTGGTCGTCGGTGGCAGTGTGTTTCTGCTGCCGCCCCTGGTTCAGGGACAGATCCAGCTCTCCAACGGCATCCTCACCCTGCCGGAAGTGGATGCACCGGGGGCTACCCCAGTGGCCTTTGCCACCAATACGGAGCCCAGCATTTTTCAGCCCATTCCCCCGGAGTTTGAAGATTTTCAGCTGGTGCTGGCTGACAATGTGCGTCTGGCGGTGCCGGGCTTTGTCGATGTGCGGGCCGAAGGAAGCCTAGACCTGGTGGGCGCGGCTCCCAATCTGAAGCCCTCGGGCCGCATTAACCTGCCCTCGGGCCGCATTAACCTGCTGACGACGGTGTTTCGGCTCACGGGCAATGAGAACTACGCTGAGTTCAGCGACCTAGATGACACCATTGACCCCTTACTGGTAGCCACCCTAACGGCGGTCGTGTCCGGCGATGCCGCGGCTGGCAATACCCTGGTGGTAGCCACGCCCTTCCCGACCAATGAGACGAGTGTGTCGCCTATCAGTGAGCTCGGCTTGACCCAGCTCAGTGTGCAGGGTGTGCGCATTCGCGCCAACGTCAATGGCCGCGCCAGTCGGGTCATCCAGCTGCAAGATGTGAAGCTGTCGAGTACCCCGGCCCGATCCGAGGGAGAAATTATCACCCTGATTAGCGGTGGGTTGTTGGTCGCTGTGGAGTCTACCCTGGGCAGCGTCTCGGGGGGCGGCGACGGACTCCAGGGGCTCCTATCCTTTGCTGGATCGGCTCTGCTCAACAGCTTTCTCGGGGATGGGTTGGATCGCGTCGATCTGCGCCTGTTTTCAGCCTCGCCCCAGGGGTCACAGCAGTCTGGTGCCCTCGACATTGGGGGCGAGCTTGGGTTTAGCGTTTCGCCTAATCTTTCGGTTTCGGTGCAGCAGGTGTTTACCAGTGTCTCCCCAGCGTTGTTTAGCCTGCGCTACCGCATTAGCGACCAGGTCACTGTGCGGGGTATTACCAGCTACGAACAGTTCAGCGAAAATACGGGCATTGTTTTAGAGTTCGGATTCTAGAGAGTTGGGTGTCGAGAATCATTGGCTAAGAGTATCCCAACTAAAAAAACATCCCTTCCAAGGACGCGAACTCGGCCCGTTGGGCCGGTCGCGGTGAGATCCTGGATAAGTATTTAGTTGGAACACTCTAATGTCGGTCAAGCAGTTATTGGATGGGGCGAGTGCACTGGGCTGAGTCCAGCGCCCCTGGGTCGGGATATTTTAGGCGATGGAATACTCTAAGGTTAAAGGCAGAGATTAAAGCGACAGTCCCCACGGCCAAAACCTTGTACGTCTATGGATCCGAAATTACCCCAGTCCCCCCAGGCTCCTTCGCCTGCGGCCCCCGAAAAGACATCCGCCCCCGTAGTACAGGCGGAGGCAACCGGCTGGCGATCGCTGTGGGCTGGGCCCTGGGGCAACCTGCGGGTGCTGGCCGTGGCGCTAGTAGTGGCGCTGACCATGCGACTGTTTATCGCTGAACCGCGCTATATCCCCTCCAATTCGATGGATCCGACGCTCTACATTGGCGATCGCCTGGTGGTCGACAAAATCAGCTACCACTGGCAGTCGCCCCACCGGGGCGACATTGTGGTGTTTGCGCCGCCACCCCAGCTCACCCGGCTGGGCTATGAACCGGGCCAGGCGTTTATCAAGCGGGTGATTGGCGAGCCGGGTCAGACGGTGCAGGTGGCCCAGGGTCAGGTCTTGGTCGATGGTCAACCGCTCCAGGAGCCCTACATTCTAGAGCCCCCCGCCTATGCCCTAGGTCCGGTGACGGTGCCCGAGGGCCAGGTGTTTGTCATGGGCGACAACCGCAACGACAGCAATGACTCCCACGTCTGGGGCGGGCTGCCCCAGGGCAACATCATTGGCCGGGCTCGGCTACGGTTTTGGCCCCTCGATCGCCTGGGCATTCTGCACTAGTTCCGCAAGGCAGAAGGATGAAAGGGGATTTTAGGACGCGCAGGGGCTTTTGCCTGAGCCAATAGGCGGGTTACTTCTGCCGCAGGGGCCTAGAA
>JAIXUR010000211.1 GCA_027483425.1 Cyanobacteriota bacterium
AGACTCTTGCTGTGGGGAACGGGTGAACCCACGCGGAGGCGACCTTGAAGCCAGCTACGATCCCCAAATGCCCGAGATCAAAATTCCCCGCAAGGTGATCAAGGGCGGCTCATTTTTGTGCGCCCCCAGCTACTGTCGCCGCTACCGCCCCCCGGCCCGCATGGCCGAGCCCATCGACACCTCCACCTGCCATCTGGGCTTTCGGCTGATCGTGCGCCAGCCTATTGCGCCCCCTCAATAGAGCCCTTCTCCCCAAGCCCTTCTCCCCCCCAGAGGCAAATTCCCATGACCCCCAATGAACCGCTGACCCGTCGCACCCGGCTCGCGGCGCCCAAGGCCGCCGCCATTGCTGGCATTGTATTTTCGGTTTTATTTATTGCCAGTTTGATCATCGCTTTGATTGCCGTCCCCGCCAAGCTCGATAGCGCGGCGCAGATGACCGCGTTCACCACCCACCGGCAGATGCTAATTGTGGGGTTGAATCTGGTTCCCTTTGCGGGCATTGCCTTTCTCTGGTTTATGGGGGTCGTGCGCGATCGCCTGGGCACCAATGAAGACCAGTTTTTTGCCACGGTATTTCTGGGCAGCGGGCTGTTGTTTATTGCCATGATGTTCACCAGTGCGGCGGTGACCGGCAGTCTGCTGACCATCACCGCCAACGTGACCGACCCGCAGATGGCGGCGAACTACTACACCATTAGCCGCGCCCTTTCCGGCGAGCTGATGGCCAGCTACGGCATTAGAGTCGCTGGGGTGTTTATGATTTCTACCTGCACCCTGTTTCTACGGACCGGGGTGCTCCCCCGCTGGCTGGCATTTTTGGGCTACGGCTTTGCCTTCGTCATGTTGTTTAGGATCGGGCACATCGATCGCCTGGGTTGGGTGGTGATGTTTCTGCCGCTGTGGATACTCCTGATTAGCGTCTACTTTTTGATCGACAACTATCGCCCCAAGCGAGGTTGAAACGCCTTAGCGCGTAGAGCTATGGGTGCGGGGCCGTTGCTTTTGCTCATTTAATTGGTGCAAAATTGCGCTGTGGCGATCGCGGCTAATCGGGTAGTACCAGACCAAAACCAAGCTCAGTCCCATGGCCATTGCCGGCAGCACCCCAATCTCTAGCCGAATGACCGGCAACACCGAGGCGGGCTGCACCTGCTCAAGGCTGTCACCCGTGGAGGGAATCAACCCGCCCCAATTCAAGCCCTGGCTCAGCAAAAAGATCGCGATCGCCAGGCCAAATTTCTGCATTTGCATCATCAGAGAGTAGAACAACCCCTCTCGCCGGTGGCCGTGACGCAGCTCATCGAGGTCAATGACATCGGGCAACATCGCAAACGGAATCAGGTAAACCGTTGAGAGCCCCAGGCCAATGCCGATGGCGCAGATGTACATCAACCCAACTTGGCCAGGCTGCAAAAGCGATAGGCCAAGTTGGCTCACCACCACTGCCGGTAGCCCCATCAGCAGCACCCCCCGTTTGCCCACCCGCTGACTCAGCCATCGCCACAGGGGCACCGCCGCCAAGGCCGTCGTCTGCATGAGAATAGCCAGTTGAGTTACATGGTGGGCGGGCAGCTGCATCCAGGTTTGAATGAAGTAGGGCAGGATCGCCACCATCCCTTGAATGGAGACCCAGGCCAGTACATAGATGCCGGTAACCAGTTGAAACTCGCGATGGCCAAAGATGGTGGCGATCTGCAACCGCAGGGAGGGGACAACCCTGGGCTCCAAGGGTTTCCTTGGTTCCAGGGCTGACTCTCCAGGCTTGGAGCCAAGGGTATAGCGGTAGGTGCCCCAAACGCAGAGGGCAATGGCCGCGATCGCGATCGCCGCGCAGAGGCAGGCCAAAATCAGATATCGCTGGGTCAGGCTGGGCACTCGGGCAAAAATGACCTGGGCCAGCACCAGCACCCCAATACCCGCCGAGATCAGAAATCCCGTTTGAATGCTGCTTAGGTTGATGCGCTCGTCATACTCCTTCGCCAGCTCTGGGGCCAGGGCCGCATAGGGCACAATCACCGCCGAAAACGCCGTGTCAACCAGCAGCGCCACCACCGCGTAATACCAAAACAAGTAGAACTGGTGGTTTGGATCGGTCTCCGCAAACCGAGGCACCACCCATTGCAAAACCGTAAACACCCCCAGGGGAATCGCCCCCGCCACCATCCAGGGATAGCGCTGGCCAAACCGAGACCGGGTGCGATCGCTCAGCCAGCCCACCAGAGGATCGTTAACCCCATCCCAAATCCGGCCCAGCAGCAGCACCGTGCCCGCCAGCCCCGCATTCAGTCCGGCGACATTGGTTAAAAAATAGAGGAGAAAGACAACCCGAATATTTTGAATCACGGCCTTGGCCACCTCCCCCACCCCATAGGCCAGCTTGACCCGGCGGGGCAGGGGAGCAGCGGTTGACAGGGCAGAGAGAGCTGGCGACCAAGCCATAGTTAAGACACTTTGATTGAGGATGACAGCGGATACCGAGGTTGGGAATCGGCGTTGAGACCCTGGATTAACCCAAGGGTCGAAAAACCCAGGCTCCCGGTACTAGACCCAGGAACGATTTCGTTAGATTAACTCCAGTTTTTAACCCATAGATCTATCCAGAATCTAAGGGCTGAGCTGGTATCGTAGGCTGGTATAGCCAGCGCCATATAGAAAACTAGACGCTATGGATATCAAAGAGCTACTGACCGGCTTCGCCCAAATTACCCTCTTTGCCCTCATGCTTTCC
>JAIXUR010000126.1 GCA_027483425.1 Cyanobacteriota bacterium
AGGTAGCCACGGATTGTCTTGGCTTTAGTGGGAGACTCGACAATAACAAGGGTTGACATAGGGCCCAGGCGATTTTTAAAGGCACTCGTTAGCAATCAGACGTTAAGCCTGTGGGGATGGGGGGTGAGCCCAGCGCGGACATCTATAAGAATATAGAGCCAAACACTTAAACCACAGTTTTTAGGTTTCCTCAACCAGAGGCCAGGGCCCCCCGAGTGATCAACACTGTACTTCACACCTATCGATTCTCTCCCCCCTTTGCCCAGGAAAACTTAATCATTGCCGACCCTAGGGGTGAAGCAAGAGGGTCTGGGTGAGGGGCTCAATACTACAAATAGATCATTTTTGGGGCCATCGTCTAGCCGATTGGTTCTTAAGGGGTTGCCTAACCCCTAGCAAGCTGCGGCAGAACGCGCTAGTATCAGCCCATTCCTGCCGGGGCTGAGGGTGACCACAACCCCACGGAATAATTGGCTATAGGAACAGTTATCCATTGGGATAATTGGGCTGTGGCCTCTGGTCACAGGTCGACTGAACTGATACGGTTAAAGATAATTTCGCGGAACAATACCCATGGATATCGTCAACCTCGGGGCCCAGCTTAATGCCGGTACCATCTGGCCAGAGGCCGTCTTGTTGGTCACGATTTTGGTGATTTTAGTGGGCGACCTGATTCAGGGTCGTTCATCCTCTGCCTGGACACCCTACGCCGCGATGGCCGGAGGGTTAGGAGCTGTTGCCGCCCTGGTGTTGCAGTGGTCGATGGCTAACCCCATCGGATTTCTAGGCGCTTTTAATGCTGACGATTTGAGCATTGTGTTTCGCGGCATTATTGCCCTCTCGGCGGTGGTGACGGTGCCCATGGCGATTCGCTATGTAGAGCAGTCGGGCACATCCTTGGCCGAGTTTTTGGTGATTTTGCTGACCGCGACCTTTGGGGGCATGTTTCTCTCTGGGGCCAGCGAGTTGGTGATGATTTTTGTGGCCCTAGAGACCCTGAGTATTTCGTCTTACCTGTTGACGGGCTACATGAAGCGCGACCCCCGTTCTAACGAAGCGGCGCTGAAGTATCTGTTGATTGGGGCTGCTAGCTCGGCTATTTTTCTCTACGGTTCATCTCTACTCTACGGCCTGTCGGGGGGTGAGACCCGGCTGGGGGCGATCGCCGCCAATATTGTCAGCGACGGCACCGATGCCCCCATTGGCCTGGTGGTAGCCCTGGTGTTTGTGATTGCCGGTATCGCCTTTAAGATTGCGGCGGTGCCCTTTCACCAGTGGACTCCCGACGTGTACGAGGGTTCGCCGACCCCAGTGGTGGCGTTTTTGTCGGTGGGCTCTAAGACCGCTGGCTTTGCCCTGGCTATTCGCCTGCTGGTCACTGCCTTTCCCTTGGTGTCAGAGCAGTGGCACTTTGTGTTTACGGCCCTGGCGGTGCTGAGTATGGTGCTGGGTAACGTGGTGGCCCTGGCCCAGACCAGCATGAAGCGTCTGCTGGCCTATTCTTCCATTGGTCAGGCTGGTTTTTTGATGATTGGCCTGGTAGTGGGCACCGATGCTGGCTACGCCAGCATGCTCTATTACCTGTTGGTCTACCTGTTTATGAACCTGGGTGGCTTTACCTGCGTGATTTTGTTCTCGCTGCGTACGGGCACTGACCAGATCAGCGAGTACGCGGGGCTGTACCAAAAAGATCCGCTCCTGACCTTGGGACTGAGCATTTGCCTACTATCCCTCGGTGGCATTCCCCCCATGGCCGGGTTCTTCGGCAAGATCTATATTTTCTGGGCGGGGTGGCAGTCTGGGGCTTACGGGCTGGTGCTGGTGGGTCTGGTGACCAGCGTGATTTCCATCTACTACTACATCCGCGTGATCAAGATGATGGTGGTCAAAGAACCCCAGGAGATGTCCGACGTAGTCAAAAACTATCCTGAAATTCGTTGGGATTTGCCCGGTCTTCGCCCCATGCAGGTCAGCTTGATTTTGGCCGTGGTCGCTACCTCCCTGGCCGGTATTCTCTCGAATCCGCTCTTTACCATTGCCAACCAGGCTGTGACTCAAACTCCGATGTTGCAGAGCCCGGCGGCTCAGGTCGCGATCGCTCCTGTCAGTCTCGAAGTCCAAAACTAAAGCCATTAGGGTTCAGACCCTCGAGGGCGAGGCCTAGGCCTCGCCCTCGAGAGTCGTTTTTTGAGGCCTATCTCGTCTCAGTTTGACCAATGGTTGCCCTACCCAGATGGCTAGGTGGGGCTGGGCTGGTCGTTCCCTGAAGATGACGATGAGGCAAGCAGGGGTTTTGGTTTAGTCCTGGGTTGATCCGTATGGGCGGCCAAGGGCAATAGCAGACGGCTGTGGGTGCGGCCATCGTCCAGGCGAGAAAAGGCGATCTCGCCCCCTAACTGATCCATTAACAGTTTGCAGATGGCCAGGTGTAGCCCCGGTGGGCCATCGAGGGCAGAGGGGGCCAGAATATCTGGGTGCCCGTGGTTGAGTTCCTCCAGCAGGACTGGAGAGCATTGGCCGTCGTCGGTAATGGAGATCTCGACCCAGTCGAGGTTGAGCACCCGGCACCAGAGATCGATGCGGCCTCCCAAGGGTGCGCGATTGCAGGCGGCGACCATGACTTCGTAGAGAATTAACTCTATTTTGATCATGTCGCCTCCCAGTACCACGTTGCTTTCGTTGTGCACCTTAGACCAGAGTTGGCGGGCTTCTAAACTGGGGTTCACCCGCTCGATCAGGCGGTTGAGCAGACTAATCAGCGGCATGGTTTGGTGGTCGCTTTGGAGTTGCCATCGTTCACCCCCCAGCACCGACTCAGCGCTGTCTAGGGCCGCCGCCAGCTGGCCATGGAGCATCTGGAGCTCACCGCTGAGGGGGGTCTCTTTACCTTGCAGATAGGCGAGATCCTGGGCCAGTTTGCTCAGCAGGCGATAGAGATCTTCGAAGCGGTGGTGCTTGTACCAATTGAGGTTTTCTAGCTCCTGGCGCTGCTGAATCAGCATGGTGGTCATGACCAGGTGTCGCCGCGACCAGGCCAACTGGCTGGTGAGCAGCTTAAAAATGGTCAAGTGGTGGTCGGCCCATTGGCGGTGGGAGGGAGCCACCGCCACCACCAACCCCGTGACCAGGTGGGAGGCGGCGGTTCTGAGGGCGGTGATCAGCAGCCGACTGCCTCGAGGCGCGCTGAACCAGTCCTTGGTGTCGTCGGGGAGCTCGTCTACGGAGAGGGGCAGCATGCCGTCGGTTTGCAGCGCCCAGTTGATAATGGCGTCGAAACCCACCGGGATCAGGTAGTCGATGTTGACGCGCACACTGTTGTCTTGACTAACCACCTGGGTCACGGCGCCGGTAGGGCTACCCGGTGGCCAGCTGACTAGCAGCACCGTGGAGCTTTGCAGTAACTGCATGATGTGCTGGAGGGTGACCTCCTCCAGCTGGTTGGGGTGCAACCCTTTGTGGAGAGCCTGCAGGCCCCATTGAATGGACTCATAGATGTGCTGCTGCTGGTCGAGCTGGCGCTGGAGTTGCCACTGGTGCAAGATAACGCCAATTTGCCGGGCCACTCCCTCAAAGAGCGCCTGTTCCGTGGAGGTCCATTGGCGACTGATGCGATCGCAGATCAGGACAATGCCCTCAGGGGCATTGCCAGGGGCCACATTGCTGACCAGGACCGCTTGGGCCCCCAGCTCTAGCAGATGGGGCCGCCAGGCCTTCAGCTTCAGGTCATGGGCCAGGCTATCGACGGTAATGGCCGAGGGACTGCGCTCTAGCATTTGCCAATCGACGTCGTCGAGGCAGGGCCACAGCAGGGGCACCCCCCGAGGGCGGCTCGCCTGGCTCTGAAAGCAGAGGTCATAGCCGTTGCGATCGGGGTTGAACAGCAGCACAAAAAAGAGCTGAATGGCCAGGCGATCTTGCAGTACCGTGAAGCAGGTTTGCAGGGTTTGATTCCAGTCCACATCCCCATGAATGCCCTGAATAACGCCGGTGGTGAGATGCTGGTCAAGCTCAGTTTGGTGCCCGTTTTCACGGGTGCTGGCGGCGGGCATCGCCAGGCTCAGTAACTGGGCTGCACCAATGGCAAACTGCTTTTCGGCCTCGGTCCACACCCGGGGCAGATTCCCCTCCACCGAGATAAACCCCACCAGGTCGCCCTGGTGGCTCAGGGGAGCCGCCAGCAACGACTGGGCATGAAGATGTTGCATTAAGCGTTCGGAGACAATCGCCTTGAGCGCTCCTCGGCTTTCACCCACCACCACCAACTGCTGGTTGCAGAGGGCCTGGTACAATCCGCGCACCTCGTCCATGGCGAGCTGGGGGCCGTGACTACTCTCCTGGGAGTGGGGACGCAGGGCCAGGGGCGGCATGCGCTGCCAAAAGTAGTTGCCCTTGGGCTCAAACCAGAACACGCGGGTGCGGTGGGGGGAGATAAACCGCTGCATTTCCCGCAGCACTTCCTTGAGCTGACTGTCGATATCGGGCAGGGTACCTAGCAGACCAATCAGCGCTAGCAGGGGCCGCTCCAGACGCTTGGCCTGCTGCCGTTGGCGCTCAGACTCAAAGTGATGCAGCGCTTCGGCCAGCTCGCCCAGGACAATGGCCAGGTAAGACCGTTCGCCCAGGGAGGCGGTTTTGCCCCACTCAGGGGAGGCCAATACCAGCAGGCCGTAGCAGAGCTCCTGGTACTTGATCGGAAAGATAATGGCGCTCTGCAGGGCCAGCTGCTTGGCAATGGTGCCCCATTCCCCGGCCCGAATTTCGTTTTGCAGATCGGCCACAATCAGGGGCCGCTGCTGGATCACCACCTGCTCCATGACATCCCCAGGGGTGAGATTAATCAAGGTGCGAATAGACCGCATTTGGGTGGGGCTGTGGCAACCCTTGGTCATCAGGCGGTGGTTGGCGGGATCGTAGCGGCCGATCCAGGCCACCTCAAAGGCCAGCTCCTGGTGCACGTGATCGAGGGCCAGGGTAATCGCTTCCTCTGGCGTGATGGTAGCCCGCAGGCCTTTGAGCAACCGCGATAGAGCCATGATCTTCTGATCGTGGCGATCGTTGGGGGAATCGTTGGATCGCGATTGCGCCATTGGCGTTAACAATCTCCTCGCTTGCGGGAAAAGAGGTGGGCAGAAAGGAACCTAGGGTGGGGCTACAGTAACCTCCCCACCCGGTTCCTAGGGTACCCAGGAATACACTAACCTGGCCGCCGGTTGCAGGCATGGCTGCGCTCCTCCCTAGGGCCAGACTAACCCGGCTATGGCGACGTGATTGCTGTAGACTCTACCCAGATCTGCTCCTAGCCCTGAGCTGCTCCCTAGGGCTGCTTTAATGGGGACAGGAGATCAGCGATCGCAGCACTTTGTCAGG
This sequence comes from Cyanobacteriota bacterium, assembly GCA_027483425.1. Lineage (GTDB taxonomy): Bacteria > Cyanobacteriota > Cyanobacteriia > Phormidesmidales > Phormidesmidaceae > Nodosilinea. The sequence continues at coordinate 5,368 of JAIXUR010000126.1, forward strand.
TTAAAGACCCGAGGCCAAAGACCGCTAACCGCGAGGCTCACTCGGCGTGCTCCCTCATGCAAGAGGCTACCAAAACCCAGAATTGAGTTTATGGCCTAAGGATTAGTTTACCTTGCCCGTTGTTTGCCTTCACTATTAATGGACCGTGAAAGATCCCTACCGTCAGTTTGTGCGCCCGCTGCTATTTCACGGTGTTACCCTCGACCCTGAGTTTCTGCACCACCGCACCCTGGATCTGTTGGCCTGGCTGGGGTCGTCGGGCGATGGGCCCTTGGCTCAGCCTCGCCCCTGGCTGCGGCGGCAGTTTTCCCTCAGCGACGATCGCCTAGCCCAAACCTGCTGGGGGCTAACCTTTGCCAACCCGCTGGGCCTGGCGGCGGGATTTGACAAAGACGGCGCAGGGGCCAGGGCCTGGCCCCTGCTGGGCTTTGGCTTTGCTGAGCTGGGCACGGTGACCCGTTACCCCCAGCCGGGTAACCCCCAGCCCCGGCTGTTTCGCCTCGTAAAGGACGAAGCCGTGCTCAACCGCATGGGCTTTAACAATCGGGGGGCCGCTGCCCTGGCCGAGCGCCTGGGGGCCTACTGGGCCACCCATCGCCCCCCTATCCCCATCGGCATTAACCTGGGCAAGTCTAAGGTCACGGATCTGGCCGATGCCGCCGCCGACTATCGATTTAGCTTTCAGCAGCTTTACCCCTACGGCGACTACTTTGTGGTGAATGTGTCATCGCCGAATACGCCGGGGCTGCGATCGCTCCAGGCCGCCGATCAGCTCGGCCCTATTTTGGCTACCTTGCAGGCAGAAAACCACGATGGCAAACCTCTGCTGGTCAAAATCGCCCCCGACCTGGCCTGGCCCGATATTGATGCGGTTATTGAGCTGGCTCAGACCTATAACCTGGCGGGCATGATCGCCACCAACACCACCATTGCCCGGACAGGGCTGAAGACCCAGACCCTGCTCCAAACCGGCAACCCCGTCGCCGAGGAGGCCGGCGGCCTGAGCGGTGCCCCCCTGCGGCAGCGATCGACCGAGGTCATTCACTACATCTATCGACGTACCGGGGGCACGCTGCCGATCGTAGGGGTCGGGGGCATTTTTACCGCCGCCGATGCCTGGGATAAAATCACCGCCGGGGCAACGCTGCTGCAAACCTATACCGGCTGGATCTACGAAGGCCCCTGGATGGTGCCACGGCTGTTAGAGGGGTTGCTGACCCAGCTCGAAGCCCACCAGCTATCTTGCATCGCCGATGCCGTGGGGCTTAGCCATCGGTGAGCTGAGAAGACAAGGTTCAAAATTCAAAATTCAAAGTTCAAAATTTTGAACCTTGAACTTTGAATTGCTCCCATCGCTCCCGCCGCTAGCACAGCCCTATAAAACCATGGGCACCCCATGGCTCGGTTTCTGGCTCAGTCCCCTAGTGGTTTACGGTGGGGAATCCGCTGCTGTAGGATGAGTGCCTGTGTTCAATTTCGGCTAGGTTCAGGCAGCAGCGCTCGATTGACGGGGCGCTCTCGGGCTCGGGCTACCGGAATACTTGGTAGGTTGCGCCGTTGCCATGATTTCCCCATCCCAGTTGCAAAAGCTTGAGTCCTGTCCTGATGGCCCGTTGCAGATTTGGCCCCTGGTTGCGGCACCCGGCGCTACGGAGACGAGTCGGCCCCTCGCCACCCTGACCCTCTCCCTGGCGATACCGACCTACAACGAAGGCCAAAACATTGGCCCCCTGGTCGCGCGCCTCACGGCCCTGCTGGATGTTGCGCTGCCCAAGGACTACGAGCTGATTGTGGTCGATGATGACAGCCCTGATTTAACCTGGCAGCAGGCCCTGGCCCTGACCGCCACCTACCCCCAATTGCGGGTAATGCGCCGCCGGGGAGAGCGGGGGTTATCTTCGGCGGTAATTCGTGGCTGGCAGGGGGCGCGGGGGCAAATTCTAGGGGTGATTGATGCGGATCTACAGCATCCTCCGGAGGTGCTGATCGGGTTGCTAGAGGCCATCCAGGGGGGAGCTGATTTGGCCGTGGGGAGTCGCCATGTCGAGGGCGGTGGGGTGAGCGAGTGGAGCCTGGCCCGGCGGCTGCTGTCGCGGGGGGCACAAACCCTAGGTCTGTTGCTGTTGCCCCAGGTGGTGGGCCGGGTGAGTGACCCCATGAGCGGCTATTTTATGGTGCAGCGGGAAGCGATCGCAGGGCCGTTGCTGAACCCCAAGGGCTACAAAATTCTCCTAGAGGTGCTGGGGCGCGGCGACATCGACACCATTGCTGAAGTCGGCTACGTGTTTCAGGAGCGCCAGGAGGGAGCCAGCAAGGTCACCTGGCGGCAGTATATCGACTACATTCACCACCTACTGCGGCTGCGGCTGGGGGGGCGATTGTCGCACATGCACAAGCGGTTTCCGCTGCAGCGGTTTGTCCGCTTTGGCCTGGTGGGCCTCAGTGGTGTGGTGGTGGATATGGCCATTCTCTACCTGCTCCACAGCACCCTGGGATTTCCCCTGACCCGCAGCAAAATTTTGGCTGGCGAGGTGGCTATTCTCAATAACTTTATTTGGAATGACGCCTGGACCTTTGCCGATGTGAGTCAACGGCAAAAGGGCTGGTCGGCTCGGTTGAAGCGACTGCTTAAATTCAACCTGGTGTGCCTGGGGGGTCTAGTGCTTAACGTGCTGGTGCTGAATGTGGTCTACAACCTGGTGTTTGGCCAGCGCTGGGCCTATGCGGCCAACTTGATTGCGATCGCGATCGTGACCTTCTGGAACTTCTGGCTCAACCTCAAGCTCAGCTGGCGGGTCACCCAGACCAAATAAACCCCCCTCCACCCCCACCAGCATCTTTTTAATTACGCCCAGCTACTTAGCGGCAATCCAGGGTGGCAAAGACCTGGTCAGCGGTGGCTTGGGGAGTATCTCCGTGGGCGAGGACCCAGACAAATCGGGCGCTGTTGTTGTACTCGACAAAGGTGAGCAGGCTGGCGGCATCGTAGGCCTTAGCGCCCTCGGCACTGTCTCCGGGAGTACTCCCGGTCGTGTCTTCGGTAGCTACTTCAAAGCGTCCCGACTGCAGCATTACCGACACGGGCTGATCGCAGAGGGTGCGTTCTTCTACCCGCTGCTCCGCCAGTTGATAGTTGCCTTCTACGGTCACGCTGTTCTGAAATTCTTTTATAAAGGCCTCGCGGGTCTCGCGGTCTTGCAGGTAGCGGGGCAGCTTGCCCATGGTCAACAGCACCGAAGGGGGGGAGTCGGTGCTGGCCACCTGGGTGACCTGCATGCCAAACATATCCATGGCAAAAATACCCTGGCTTTCTCCCGGCAGGGCATAGGTAAACAGGTCTTGGTTATCGGTATCTACCTGGTCGGGGCCGACGGCAAACTTCAGGGTACGGTTGATCAAAACCGTTAGGGCAATGGCCATCAGCACCATTAGCCCCAGGCACCCGCCACAGCCTAGGGCCACCCACTTGCCAAGGTTGCCATTGCCGTTAGTGGAGGTGGGTGGAGTCGAGGTCGAATCGGCTGGGGTCATGGCTGGGACGCGATCCTAAGCAGCACCACCATACTAGTCTGTCGTTTCGCTCGTTTCGCCAGCTTCGGGGACAGCTACCACCGGCTGAGCCAGGGCTTCGACCTCGGCTTCAGCGGCTTTTTTGCGATCTTCGCGTTTTTTGCGATCGGCCGCCAGCATGTCTTTGATCACCTCCTGGGCCTGGGCAAATTTCTCCAGGTTGCCACGGTAGAGTTCTACGTCTTTTTGCAGCTTGTCCGTAGAAATGGACAGCTTGTTACCCAGATCGTTGAATAGGGCGGCGACGGTTTCTTTATCCTTCAGGGCCTCGGCTGGAGTTACCGCTTCTACCAGGGTATACAGGCCAATGCCAAAGGGACGGCTGTACTTAAATTTTTCTTGATGGGCCACCGTCGCCAGGGTACTCCGCAGCCTGTCGCCCCCGTCAGCGCCCCCGTCGGTTAGGGGGTCGAACAGGGCTTTGAGGTCGTCTAGGGAGAGGCCGTTAACCGAGGCTTGGATGGCTTCGGCGTCGCCACGGTAGTGCTCTGGGGTGCTGCCGATGGATCGGCACAGGGCGTTGAAGATGGAGGTGCGGTCGGCTTCGGGCTGGTAGCCCGCCATGAAGCGATCGAAGGTGGTGACAATGCCCAGGGCGTAGATGGGGTCGTAGGCAAAGTCAACGTTGACCGACAACAGGTGCATTTCTACCATCAACTCGTCTACCACACGCCGGTAGATGGAGTTGATGGGGCGAGTATGGTGGGCGTAAAAGTCGCGCTTGGCGTCAGATACGGTGCGTACGGGTGCGTTGTTCACAGCCTAGGGTCAAATAGTTACAATCTCTCCATTGTCTCGTGTGACTGTGTCTTTGCCAAGCAACCTACCCAAATCTGGGGATCAGCTCTGGGGATCAGCTCTGGGGTCTGGGGATCAGCTCTGGGGATCAGCCCTGGCCTAGCTTTTTGCTGACCTTAGCGACCGTCTGTTGAAACCACCGCCGGGCCAGCCGTCCTTTGGTCAGATCGGGTATGGTGGCGCTGTGCTTGGCCCGGTGGTCAAAGAAGTGGTTAATGTCGGTCAAAATCACCTCTAGGCGGGGAATTAGAGCCTCGGCGCGGTAGGGGGCGAGATCGGCGGCGGTCATGGTCAGGGGAGTGGTGGTTTGTAGGGCGGTGAGGATGCGATCGCAGTCATACTCCGTCGAATACACCCCAATTTTGTAGCAGTTAAACCCCGGATCTAGGTAGTCGGCCAGGGCCCCAGCTG
>JAIXUR010000010.1 GCA_027483425.1 Cyanobacteriota bacterium
GACCCTTGCCAGAGCCAGGGCGTTGCTGAGGGGTTTACCATAAAGGCAGCTTGATTTCGTTATGGGCCTGTTCTGCTGTGAAAGCTCTCGCTAAGTGGTCAGTCAGTGATTATCACCGCATGGTGGAGTGCGGGCTGCTGCGCGATCGCCGCGTTGAGCTACTGCGGGGAGATATTGTCGAAATGATCCCAGAGTCGCCCATCCACTATGCCACCGCCAAGCGCGGCAGCAAATATCTAGAAACCCTGCTGTCGGGTCGCGCCGATGTGCGCTTCAATGGGCCAATCACCCTGGCCGATTCAGAACCGGAGCCCGACATTGCCATCGTTCGGCTCCCTGAGTCGGCCTATTTTGATCGCCATCCCTTGGCGGCAGATATTTACTGGCTTGTAGAGGTCGCCAAGAGCAGCCTCAAAACCGATCGCGACATCAAGACTGAGATCTATGCGATCGCTGGCATACCCGAGTATTGGCTACTCGATCTAGGCGGCCAGTGCCTGACCGTTTTTAGAACCCCCCAGGTGGGCCACTATACCGAAGAGCAGACTCTAAGCACAGGAGCGATCGCACCGCTGGCGTTCCCCGACATCGAAGTTTCCGTCGAGCAATTGCTCATTCAAGCCAAACCCTAGCTGATACCAAATCCGAGTCACACAACCCCGATTCGAAACCGATACCTCGTAGGGAGCATTGCAGTGCAATGCCCCTACAAACCGGGGGTATACAGATAGGATTTGGCATGACTCGTTCCTACAGCCGGTAGGTCGAGTACACCTCGGTGGCGGCCCGGTGCAGCAGCGAGTGACGAAAGATCAGGTCATCCATGGACTTGCCGTAGCCACCGCCGATCACGCAGGCCACCGGATAGCCCCCACGAACGCAGGTGTCGAGGACGTAGCGATCGCGCCCATAGATCCCCGTATTTGTCAGCGCCAGCTTACCCAGCAGATCATCCCGATGAGGGTCGACCCCGGCGTCGTACAGCACCAGGTCAGGCCGCACCTGGGCCAGCAAATCGGGCACGTACTGTGCGAGACAAGTCAGGTAATCCTCGTCTTCCATGCCCAGGGCCAGGGGCACATCGAGATCGCTGGACTGCTTGCGGGCCGGGAAGTTCTCATGGCAGTGCATCGAAAAGGTGAATACGCTGGGCTCGTCGCGGAAGATCCAGGCGGTACCGTCGCCCTGGTGGACATCCAAATCGAGAATGAGCACCCGCTGCACCCGCCCCTGCTGTTGCAGCACGCGGATGGCGATCGCCAGATCGTTAAAAATGCAAAACCCTGAGCCATAGTCGGGAAAGGCGTGGTGGGTACCCCCAGCGGTGTTGCAGGCCAGCCCCCGCTCCAGGGCCAGCTTGGCGGTCAGAATAGTGCCCCCCACTGCCGTGCAGGTGCGCTTGACCAGGGCCGGACTCCAGGGCAGGCCAATGCGGCGCTGGGCTTTGGCCTCTAGGGTGCCCTGGCGGTAGGCATTGACGTAGGCGGGGTGATGCACATACTCCAGCCAGCTTTGGGGTGGCTCACCGGGCTGGTAGATCTGGTCGGCTGTAATGACGCCGTCTTGTAGGAGGCGATCGCGCAGCAGCCGAAACTTAGGCATCGGAAAACGATGCCCGTCGGGCAGGGGAGCCACATAGTCGGGGTGGTAAATAACCGGAAGCTGATTGGTCACACGCTGTCAGGTGGTACCCCCACCGGAATATTGCTCAAGAGCATTCAACTATTAACGTCAGCTGAGACAGGCTAGCTCAAAAAGAAGACAGGAGTCAGAATTCAGTTCCTGCCTAGTTCCTAGCTCCTAGCTCCTGGCTTCTAGCTCCTAGCTCCTGGCTTCTAGCTCCTGGATAAGGCAATTCTTCCCCGCCTAAGCTGATACCCGATCGAGCTATGGCCTACATAAAGGATGACAGCGATCGCCGCTGTCGCATATCCAGGGCGTGGGCCACGCTGCCCTCGGTCCAGTCGAGGGGCAGGTCTGCGGTGTCGACCACCACCGCTGGGATGTGGGACTCTGCCGCAGCGGGAACCGGAGCCGCCGGTAGAGCTTGAACGGCGGGCTGAGGTCGAGGCATCGGTCTGACCTGGGGCCGGGTGGGTGGGGCTGAGGGGGGCGTGGCGGGCCGGGGCATGGCCGGGGTCTCGAGGACTCTGACTCCCGGTGCGATCATTCCGTCGCGCTGGGGCGAGTAGGGGGACAGGCGCTGGGGCGACTGCGCTGTAGGAGCCTTGACTAGGGGGCGAGGCCGCACCTTTTTCGGCTTGGCGGGGCGAGCTGACGCCTTAATTTGCTGGGTAATGACAAAACAGCCAAAGGCACACAGGCCCACCAGGCTCAACAGACCCCACAGGGTAACCAGGCTAAATTGAGCCGCCGATTCCTCCGTTGGGATCACGGCGGGCGGACTCTCTAGATCCGCTGGGGTCACCTCGGGCAGGCTGGCTAGATCCGCTGGGGTCACCTCGGGCAGGCTTTCTAGAACCGTTGGCAATGGCGCAGGGGTGGTCAGGAGCGCTTCAGGGGGAGGCGCAGTTTGCACCGGCTCATTAAACATCAGCCCACGGTAGGCGATCGCCGACACACAGACCAGGGTGAACCAAAGCCCACCCAGCAAAAACAAGGGCCGGTAGGTGTGCAGCCGCGACCAAAATCTGCTGGTTCGATCAGCCGGTGACTGACCCGCCGAAAAGGGTTCAGGCGGTCTACGGGCTGGCTGGGGAGAGACGTTCTGGGCCATAGGGTTACTGGGGGTCACCGGGAGGGTCACCTGGGATCATCGGCTGACAAGCCTTAGCATTGCCGATGGGGCCGTTATGGCCAATTGTAGGCGGTCTTGCTCGCAGGCGCTAGGGTCAGCCAACCTGCCCAGCCATCGCCATCGTCCCCTTGGTTCGGACAGGCGGGCACCAACTCGCCTGGAGTCGCGATGGTGAGCCAGATAGCGTCCCAACCTTGCTGTGTCAGTGGCCCTTGTCCTCAGCTATCGCAGTACCAGGGCCGGCACAAAATCTTGGGGGTCTTGGGCCACCCAGCCCAGGGTGGAGTTGAGCCGCACCTCAAAAAATACAAAGGAGTCGTTGTCATCCCCCTGGGGCGCTTCCACCTGAGGTGCACCCGCCGGGGGTGCGATCTGCCCTAGGCGATCGCCCTGGCGCAGGGTCTGCCCAACTCGAACCTCTAGGGTGGCCAGGTTGGCATAGCGAGTTTGCAGCCCCTGGGCATGGTTGACCACCACCAGATTGCCGTAGACCGAGTCGGTGCCCGCAAAGGCCACGGTGCCCGGCCCCACCGCCAATACTGGGGTGCCAGCCGGGCTAGCCAGGGCCACCCCAGTGTTGAACACCAGCTTGTTTTGGATCGGGTCAGGCTGCCAGCCGTAGTTGATAATCACCTGGGAGCGCTGGGGCAGCGGATACCCCTGGAGGGGGCTAGATGGGGCTATCGCGGTGGCCCCAGGGCTCACCCCTGGGAACCAGTTCACCCCCGGCACAAAAATGGTTGCGGGTACGGCACTCACGCAGCCATTGACCTCAAACAGCACGTCGGCACGGCTGTTGTAGGTTTGGGCCACCTGCTCCCAGGTTTGCCCCGGCGTCACGCTGACTTGAATACCGTTGTAGGGCGGAATGACCAGGTCTTGCCCAGGGGTAACCGTGCCCCCCCGAGTCGCGGGGTTGAGCCCCATAATTGTGGCGGCCAGCAGGCTGTAGCGCTGGGCAATGGCCTCTAGGGTTTCACCCTGGGTGACCCGGTGGCGAGTCAGGCGCGAAAGCGCCGGTTGGGGACAGGCCGATGAGGTGGTTTGGGCGATCGCAGGCGCAGCCAGCAGTCCGATCATGGGCCCGCCTGCCCCGAGCCCAACTAGCCCAACAAAGCCTAGGAGCGCCTGCCGACAGCGGAACCGAGCTGGCCTAGCGGCCACCCCCTGGACAAAGAAATCATCAAACACGAGGCAAACTTAGAAAAATCATCGATTCAGCTGACGATCATCGGGCGCTACCCGCAAACCAAATAATCCGTCAGAGGTACAGCCTCTATAATAGGCAAGACAAGCGGCGATCGTTAAGACCGGGCACGCACAGCACGCAAACCATGCACAGTAGCAGAGGGCATTAGAAATGGACTCGTTGCCAAAGCAATTTCCCCCGCAACTGGCGTGGGTGGCAGCTGCCCTGGCGGTGGGTGGCGGTGTGGGCTGGGCCGGTCATTATTACGTGTCCCAAGCGGGCTCACCGGAGGTGGAGGTCACCACGGCGGAGTCATCTCCAGCGGTGAAAGCCTCGTTGACGACGGTGGCCGAAGCGGCTCCAAACCCCCTGGCTACCGGCCCGATGGCGGCAGCGAGCCAAAACTTTATTGCCCTGGCGGTAGAGCGGGTGGGCCCGGCGGTGGTGCGCATTGATGCCGAGCGCACGGTGTCCGAAATGTCTCCCGAGGCCTTTAACAATCCC
>JAIXUR010000240.1 GCA_027483425.1 Cyanobacteriota bacterium
CTCCTGACTCCTGAACCAATCCCCTAGCTAGGCTGAGTGTACTCAATCGCACAAAACGTCGCCCCCTGGGGATCTTGGATCAGCGTAAACTTGCCCGTGCCCTCGATTGGGATGGGCGGCAACAGCACCTTTCCTCCCAGGGCCTTAGCCTGTTCCACCGTGGCCTCGATGTCATCGACGGTGATATAGACACCCCAGGTGGGGGGCATGGTGGGCTGGTTGGGCGGGGGTGGGGCCATGCCCCCAATCTCCCGGCCACCGGCTTCGATCACGGTGTAGGGAATCGTGCCAATCGGCCCTTCCTTCAAGGTCCAGCCGAACAACGGCCCGTAAAATTCTTTGGCGGCGGCGACATCGGGGGTCACTAACTCGCACCAGCTAAACGCGCCATGCTGCTTAAAGGGGTTCATCATTTACTCCTTAGGGGGCACCCCATCACTGTAGCAGCCTGGCCACCTCAAGCTGAACGGATTGATATTCGCCCTCGACCACCCAACCCATAGAGCCACCCCATCACCACAATCCAATGGAGCAGGGCAATCAGCCCGAGGGAGCCGGTGATCCAGTAGACGCCCGTGAGGGTCAACCCCAGCCAGCCCACCAGGATCAAAAAGCGGGGGTCGCCAAAGGTGTCCTGACCCTGTTTGGATCGCAGTTTGCCCAGGAGCCAGTGGAACAGCACAAACAGCCCAGTGCTGACCACCGCCCAGCCCAACCACCGCCCACCGGGCACCCCTTCCACCGGGTGGGGCAGCAGCCAGACCCGAAAGACGATTTCTTCGACCAGGGCGGGGACAAAAAACAGCCGCAGGGCCTGTAGTCCCATCGCGACAGGGTGCTCCAGGGCCGTCTGTCGTTTGAGAAACCCATTTCCCAGGCCAAAGGGGAGGGCCACCAGGGCATAGAGCCCGAGGGCCAGCGCCCCTAGCCCCACCATGCCCCAGCTCGGCCAGGTGGCGAGGGCATCGGTCAGCCGCTGCACCGCCCGCCCGACACCGGGAACCAGCCCCATCAGCGTGGTGGGGGGAATGGGCTCGACTCGGGGGTCATGGCCGCCGACCATGTTGGTGCGCAAAAACCACAGCTGAGCGCCATTTTCTAGAAACACCCGCAGGACTTCGTCGTGCCCCCAGCGGGGCATCATGGTTTGCCAACTGAGGATGCCGGCGACTAGCCCCTTGGCCAGGCCCGTGGGGCTTTTAAACTGGCCTACCGGGGCAATGCCCGCCAGGGACTCGGCATTATTTTTCCAGTCGGGGCGCACGACACCGTAGGGGGTGAGCATCTTTTCGAGGGCCTCGCCCACGGCCCCAAATCGCTGGATTCGGTCAACCTCTGGGCTGTCGGGGTTGGCCTTGACCCAGGCGGCAATGGCAGGGTTGTCGTGAATTTGCCGCTTGACCTGGGCGATCGCAATGTATAGCGCCTGGTTAGCATCTTGCACACAGGAGGTGGCCGGGGTTACCGCTGAGACCCCGGTGCCATCGCCGGTACGGTAGCGGGCCGCCAGCACCTGGGTCTGGTTGAGCAGTTCCCCGAACAGGGACAGGGTGGTGTCGCCAAATTTAAACGGGGTGGTAAATGAGTCGAGCTTAACGGCCACGTCAGAGATGGGGCGAATGCCCAGCCAACCCCGCTGTAGGTCGCCGGTAAAGGACTCCCAGTCGTGGGTGCCCGAGATCAGCCCCCCGGAGTTGTGGGCGTAGACCTGCTGGTACAGCACCCGCAGCTGCAATTCTTGGGCGATGGGCTCGCGCACCACCTGGGCCAGGCCGTAGGCAAAATGCCCGCTGACGGTACCGGCGGGGGTCGGTTCTTTGTTTTCGCCGCCGATGCCTCCAAACAGGTGGATCGCCAGGGCAACGTCGCCCTCTTGCCAGGCGGCCAGGGCGGCCTCAGCGCTGGGGTGGCGGCCATCCACCAGCACCCGCTGGATCGTGCCCTGGCGCTGGGGTTCATTGCCCCAGTTTTGTTGGTCGATATAGTTGAGCCCGGCGGTCTGGCCCAGGATCACCTGATCGGGCTGGAGCTGCACCAGGGCCCTGGGTTTCAGGGCTTGCACGGTGAAGGTGCCGTCGCGATCGCGGCTGCCGTAGACATACCACCCGGCCTCTCCGGCGGGGGAGTTGGCCAGGTCGCGAATGTTAGAGAAGAAGCGATCGCCGTTCAGCCTCGGCTGCTGGGGAATGCGCAGGGTCTCGATGGGGCCGCTAAAGTCGTTGGTCGTGGTGCTAAAGTGCTGCACCCGAAAGTATTCCGTGGGGCAGGGCGGCTCGCCGGGGCAATCCGTGGGCAGGGGCGCGTTGACGGTGGGATCGGGTTCGAGAATGTTGACCAGGCCGTACTCGCGCCCGGTGATCTGGAAGGGCTCAAAGCTGGTTTGCAGCACTGGCCGCCCCTGTTCCTTCACCAGTTCGACCTGGGGGGTCAAGAGCCGCACGGTGACGTCATCCCGAGGTCGTGCCCCGGCCAGGGATTGCAGCGGCCCCACCTGCTTGCGCCCGTTCAGCCGCACGGGGACAAGGTTGCCGTTGGCGAGGAATTTTTCGGCCTGGGCGTTGAAGGTGATGTCGCGAGTGACGGTGGCTAGGTAGGCCTGGTTCTCGGCGGTGGGCTGCCAGGTGAGTTTGATACGTTGCCCCAGCAAATTGGGCTCTCCCTCGGGGCTATGCCACACCTCAAACCAGACCCAGTCGCCAGGGCTCTGGGCGTACTCCTGCTCGGAGGGCAAGATCAGCCGCCCCAGCCAGTCGCCATTGGGGTGGTAGTTGGGCGAGGAGGGCAGCGGTTGAATGGGGTAGTGGGTGAGCTGGTTGAAGGGTGCCCGCTGGGCCAGGTCGTAGTTGGAGACTTTGGCGGCGGGGCTGGCTAGGGTGGTGAAGAGGATAGCGAGGGCCGCGGCCGCGACGGCTAGGGCCACCTGTCGCCAGCGGGGCCAGGGAATGCGATCGAGGAATGGCTGGAAGTTGGACAGATCAGGCATGGTTAATTTGTGGGGGAGTCATTTTCAACCTCTGGATCGTCAGGGAGAGATAGAGAAAAAATCTTATAGCGGATCTTAATCTGATCCCCCCAGCCTCTCGTAGTCACAGGTTCACTCGATACCCCCCTTATGTTATTAAGGGGGGCGGGGGGATCACTTGAGGTGCTAGTCGTTTTCTTGGTCATCAGGCAAGGCGAGTATCTCGTCTTGAATCAGCTCTGGCAAATCTTCGGTGTGGACGTGAAGGTGGCTGACAGAACCCGTAAGCTCTGCGAGGATATCACCCTTTTGATCATCAGTTAAGTTCGCCAGCTTTAGTTGGCTGAGTAAGAACATGACTTTCTCGCATTCTTCACCCAACTCGGTCAAGAGCGTCGAAAGGGTTTGATTTACTTGTAAAGGCTGTTGAATATTAGAAATCATTGTCCTCGCCTCAATCGTTTTTCTGCCCTGGCCAAACTTTTCTGTAACCCTGAGATTTCCTTTTGCCAATATCTAATCAAGTTTTTATCTGGTGCTGACTTTTGTTGTTCAGAGGCTATTTTCTCGTAGTGAATCTCAATCTGTCTGCGAATGCTTTCAACGGACTTACGAAATTTCTTCTTGGACAATTGCTCCCCCTTAAACTCCTTTCCCTAATTTTTGTATCAACGCTTCGCACTCGGCTTTGAGGGGGATGCCTAGCTCGGTGGCGAGGGCCAAGGCCTGTTGGCCGTACTGTCGTGCTGTCTCGGTTTCGCCCAGGGCTTGGTGGAGTTCGGCCAAGTTTTTGAGCACCTCGGCTTCTAAAGAACGTTCGCCTGTTTCCTGGCAAATGCGTAGGGCATTTTGCAATACCTCTGCTGCCTCTTCGTGGCATTCTAGTTGAGTGAAGATCTCACCAAGGCCCGACAGTGCATGAGCTTCACTAGTTCGACGACCAAGTTCACGAGCAATTACCAGCTTTTGATTCTGTAAA
>JAIXUR010000503.1 GCA_027483425.1 Cyanobacteriota bacterium
GGTGGGGGTTAAGCCGCACCACCTGGGGCGACTGCAGTTGCAGCACCTCTCGCAGAATGGTTTGGGCCGCCGGGTCTGCCGTAGCGGTAAAGGCTGCGATCGGCAGTGAGCCGCCCGGATGACAGGCCAACAGCGCCTGGCGCACCGCCCCCAAACGGCGATAGGCCGGGCGAAAGGTTTCGCCCCACTGCACCAGGCAGTGGGCTTCATCTAAAATTAGGCCGTTCAGCGGCAGGGTCGGTTGGCAAAGCCGATCCCACACGGGCGGGCTCAGCAGGGTCTCGGGGGACACGTAGAGCAGCCGAAGCTCTCCCCGTTCAAGGGCTCTCAGGGTACGGTGGCGCTGGGGTGGCGAGAGCTGGCTGTGGAGGGTCGCCGCCGGTAGAGCCTTGTCCTGTAGCTCCTGCACCTGGTTTTCCATCAGCGCCACCAGGGGCGATACCACTAGGGTTAGCCCCGACTGAAGCAGCGCCGGCAGTTGGAAACAGACGGACTTACCGCCCCCGGTGGGCAGCACCACCAGCAGGTCTCGGCCTTCGAGCAGGGCGCGGATAATGGCATCCTGGGGCGGGCGAAAGTTGGAGTAGCCCCAAATCCGCTGAAACGTCTGGAGCACCTGCTCCCAGGCCACGGCATGACCTGACACAGCATAGTCTGACATGGCAACACCCTAAATCGTGCTTCCAGGGTGCCCCGATCGGGAATAGAGATCGATTGACGTGGGCTTGATAAAAACAGCCCAGGGAATCGTGTTAACCACAACTCCCTGGGCTGTTTGAGCCGAGTTCTGCTTCAAAAAAGCATCAGGCGGCCATTCAGGCTCTATTCAAAGATAAAGGGGAAGTTGTAGCCCACCCCAACTGATAGACCCAACCCAAACCCACCGGTGACCCGCATGTTGGCTGCGGTGTTGATGGTGAAGTCGCGGGAAATAGGAATATCAGCCCCGGCGTCGATCAGGACACCCACATCTTCGCCGAAGGGGATATCTACCCCAGCGCCGACATAGGGCTGAAATCTGAAGCCAGCCAAAGAGGCCGTATTGAAGTTGTAGGTCAACGGGATCGTTAAGCTGGTGTAGTTCTCAGAAAAGATGAAGCTCGGTCTGAGGGCAAACCGGGGGCCGAGGGAAATTTTGCTCAAGACGGTGAAACCAAAGTCGCCGACGGCGCTGCTATCGGCAACAATTCCCAAGTTACCCCCTATCCCTAGGTAGGCAGGGGCAACGCCACCGTAGGCACCCCCGGTGCTTTGGGCCAGGTCAAGGCTATCAGTGGTGGCCTCAGGGGTGGTTTCCACCGTGGCCGCCGCCAGTACAGCATCAATGTCAGCGGCCTCAAACACACTGTCAGCTAGGGTGCTGGCCTCAGGTAGTAGCAGGCTGGCTTCAGAACCAACCCCTTGAGGGGCAGCAACGTCGGCTGCCTCGGCGGGCTCAACGGCCACCGACACATCGGCGGGAGCGCTTGCTTCCTCACCGAGATTGGTTTGGGTCAGCTCGAGAGCAGGGGCCACCGCCTCGGTAGCGGCCGGTACAGAGTCAGCCTGGGCGGGTAGATTGACCCCAGCCACGACTGCTGCTGCACCTAGCATTAGAGAAAAATGCTTCAGATACGCCATGTTTCGTTCACTCCTCAGATTTACTGGTCAAAGCCTGTCGGCTCAGTACTAACTATTCACTGTCGTAGGTCTAAAGATGTTCAACAAAAGCAGTTTGAACCATTTTTTGGCCCTACGACCCTAAAACACACCACGTTAACCTCTTAATCATAAGCAATTGTACCATCTCTAATCTGGCTGGAAGGCTATGGTGACAACATTTAGTTCAGCCATTGGTTGAGCCATTGGTTGCGCGATGGTGTCCGCACGATACGGACTTTACCCGTCACCGCCAATCCTAAAGCCCTCAGGCCTGAGGGCTCATCGTTTCTAGGTGCTGGGCGACTAATTCCGCGACTCGCGGCAAGAGCTGTCGCTTAGGCTCGCGATCGCCCCCATGGCCCTCGGTAAACACCACCAGCAGCCCTGGGCTGCCGGTGGGCAGTTCAAAGTAAACGCTGTCGTGGCGCACCTTGCTGGTGTAGCCTGCTTTGGAATACAGCCGGGTGCCGGGGGGTAATCCGGCACCCAAAAAGTCAGTCACCTGGTCTTCTTCGCCGGGGGCTGGCGGCTGGCTGGGCCGGGTGCGCTCCATCAGCGAGAGCATGGTTTGCGATCGCGATGACGACACCGCCACCCCCCCGGCGATACTGTGGAGGAGCCGGGCCACGGCGTTGGTGGTGAGGCGGTTGCGGTTTTCGTAGTGCTCGCCCAAAAAGACCCGCTCCCGCCCGTAGGGGCCATCGCTCCAGGGTTTTTGGTTGAGGTTGATGTCGGTGAGCTCGGGCCACTGCAATGACTGAAAGAAGCGGTTAACGATGTTGCGCTGGTAGCACCAGGTGTCGAAGGGGCTGGGGGGAAGCTCTGGGCCACTGGTGGTGCCGCTGAGCACGTCGACTACTAAGGCCGTGGCGTCATTGCTGGAGTCCACAATCATGTCCTTGAGGGCGCGATCGAGCTCGGGCGAGGGCGGCACCATGCCCTGCTCTAGCCACTCATGGGCCGCCACCAGGTAAAACAACTTGACCACGCTAGCCGGATAGATCTGCTCGACCCCCCGGTAGCTGGCCCCTCGGGGTCGGCATTGCCAGAAGTCGGTGGCGCTGAGGGCCCCGCCGGTATTGGTGATGTAGGGCAGGTCGTAGACGATCCAGGTGACGGCCAGTTGGGTCGGCGTCAGGGCAAACTCGCCCCGCACCTGCTCTAGCACCTGCTCCAGGGCCGTTTGCAGGGTCGGGTCAGGGGTAAAAAATGTTGTCATGGCCAGGGTTGGTGTTCTGGGTAACCGCTTGTTTATCAAACCATCCTGCATGATCAGAACGATATTAGGAATCGGGAGTCAGGAGTCAGGAGTCGGGAATCAGGGGTCAGGGGTTAGGGGTTAGCGGTCAGGGGGCAGGGAGTGTTCTAGCGTATGCCTCGGTCGGGGATGGGGCTAAATCGGGACGAATGGGGGCATCTAGCCCCTGGGAGTGGGATATGGGCTGGGATGGAATACTCTGAGTAAATTTTAGGAGGTGACTCTGTGCAAATTCAGCGCTGCGAGGTGGGCCTGACCGTAGACGACAGCCTGATGCGCCTTTACGTGGCTGAGCCCGCTGTCCCCGGTCAGTATCCTGCCATTTTGTTTTACTCGGATATCTATCAGCTCGGTGGCCCTATCCTGCGTCTGGCCGATCGGCTAGCGGGCTATGGCTACGTGGTGGCGGCCCCGGAAATCTTTCACCGGCTAGAGCCCATCGGCACGGTGATTGAACCCAATGATCTGGGCCGCTTGCGGGGCAACGATCGGGCTGGTCGCACCGCGATCGCCGACTACGATGCCGATGCTGTCGCTGCCTTGGCCTGGCTCCAGGGCTGTGAAACTGTGGCCCCAGGACAGATAGCGACCCTGGGCTTTTGTATTGGTGGCCATTTGGCCTGCCGGGCGGCGTTGAATCCAGGGGTAAAAGCGGCGGTGTGCTGCTATCCCACGGGTATCCACAGCGGCAAACTGGGGCGCGATCGCGCCGATACCCTGGAGCGGCTGGGAGAGATCTCTGCCCGCCTGCTGCTGATCTTTGGGGAGCACGATCCCCATGTGCCGCCCCAGGGCCGGGAGACCATTCTCCAAGCCCTGGCAACGGCCAGCATTGACCACAAAACCCTGACCTATGCCGCCAACCACACCTTTATGCGCGACGATGGCTACCGCTACGACCCCGCCGCCACCGATGCCGCCTGGGTAGAGATCACAACTTTTTTAGCTAGCCTGGGAGCCTAGTAGATCCAGGCAGAGGGCAGAGGACAGAACGGGAAACCCTTGTTGAACAGGGGTTTTTGCTGGGGTGAGTGGATGCTTTATGGATGCCTTGGAGTACTGGGTAGACTAGGGCTGGACTAGGGGGCAGACCAGCCTGGGCAAATCACAATTTTGCTGCCCTAGACCTGGGGGTATACGGTTAAAGTAAGAGGTGGCTATAAGGTTCACCATAACCTTAGCCACGTTGGAACCCAAGTCCAAACTCCCATTTCCGTAAGTCACGCTGTCCTGTTTGTAATTAATTGAGCCCACTGCCGTGGGGATGCTGGCACAGCACCACCCTTAATACTTACCCAGGCAGTTGACTACGCCCATTGCTTCGTCTCCATCTGCCACGCTTGAGTAGGGGTTCTATGGCAACTCAAATTGATGGCCTCTCTGGGCCGGTCTTTGGCCATGGCAGCCTGATCACCGCGCTGTCCCAGGCCAATCCAAACAGTTCTCTTACCCGCCGGGTGCGCGACTTACCCACCCCGCAGTTTATCCACCTGCTCGATCAAATTACGGCGGAGTTCGAGCATTTTTTGCGCGCCATCGACATGATCAACAACGAGTCGTTGGAGATCATGCTGGAGCAAATTTTAGAAGCCTTCACCCTCAAAATTGGCCAGATCCTACAGGCTGAGCGCACCACTATCTTTATGGTGGATCAAGAAAAGCAGGAGCTGTGGTCAAAAATTGCCCAGGGAGACGGCGAGCGATCGCTGGAAATTCGCGTCCCCATGGGCAAGGGCATCTCGGGCCATGTGGCTACCCACGTCGCCCCGCTCAACATTCCCGATGCCTACGCCGACGACCGGTTTGATCGCACCTACGATCAACGACACGGCTATCGCACCCGCAGTGTGCTCTGCATGCCGGTGCTAAGCAAAAAAACCGACAACATTGTGGCGGTGGTGCAGCTGCTCAATAAGCTCAACCACACCCCCTTCGACGAGCAAGACGAGCGCCACTTCAAGGAGTTTGCTGAGTCGCTGGGGGTGATTTTAGAGAGCTGCAACTCCTTTTATGTGGCCGCCCGCAACCAAAAGGGGGTGACGGCCCTGCTGAAGGCGATCTCATCGCTGGATCAGAGCTTAGATTTAGAGAAAACGCTGCAATCGGTAATGGAAGAGGCTCGCCAGCTGATGCAGGCCGATCGCAGCACCCTCTGGTTGATCGACGAAGACAGCGGGGATCTGTGGTCAAAGGTGAAATCTGGCGATGGCACCTCCCTGGTGGAGCTGCGTATTCCCATCAGTAGCGGCATCGTCGGCTACGTAGCCACCAGTGGCCAGGTGTTGAATATCGCTGACGCCTACCAAGATGATCGCTTTAACCCCGACGCCGATCGGCGCACCGGCTACCGCACCCGTACCATTCTCTGCATGCCCGTGTTCGACTCGGGCAGCAAGCTGATCGCCGTGACCCAGCTGATCAACAAAGCCCAGGGCACCTTCAACACCTCCGACGAAGCCTTTATGAAGGCCTTCAACATTCAGGCGGGCGTGGCCCTAGAAAACGCCAAGCTGTTTGAGAGCGTACTGGTCGAAAAGCAGTACCAAAAAGACATGCTCCAAAGCCTCTCCGACGCGGTGATCTCCACCGACCTGGAGGGCCGCATTGTCACCATCAACGATGCGGCCCTGGAGTTGATCGGCTGCCCGACCGACATCGACCCCAGCCGGATCATCCGCGATCGCTGGCAAGGGGCCCTCCTCCACCGCCCGGTCTGGGAGGCGATCCCCATCGACAGCCTGCAGTTTCGCCTAGAAGACAGTCTGGGGACCGGGGCTCACCACTACGTACCCGAGCAGAGTCTGCGGGTAGCCGTGGCCCCTGGCCCCGGTACTGGACTAGACCCGATTTCTGAGCTGGCCCTGCCCGACCCCGATCACCCCGACAGCTACTACCCCTGGGGCGATCGGGCTGCCGCCCCGATGCCTAAAGACCAAGTGCAGCGCATTGAGCGCAGCATTAACCTCACCGTTAACCCCCTCACCAACCCCGAGGGCAGCGTGCGCGGTGGCCTGGTCGTGCTCGAAGACATCAGTCAAGAAAAGCGGATGAAGAGCACCCTCTACCGCTATATGACTCCGGGAGTGGCCGAGCAGGTGATGGCCCTGGGCGATGACATTCTGATGAAAGGAGAACGCAAAGAGGTCACCGTGCTGTTCTCCGACATTCGCGGCTACACCACCCTGACCGAGGATCTAGAAGCCGACAAAGTCGTCGAAATGCTCAATGCCTACTTTGAGACCATGGTGGAGTCGGTGTTTCACTTCGAGGGTACCCTCGACAAATTCATTGGCGATGCCCTGATGGCGGTGTTTGGGGCCCCCCTTCCCCTCAGCAACCACGCCTGGGCCGCGGTGCAGAGTGCCCTGGATATGCGGCGACGGTTGGCCCAATTTAACGCCCAGCGGGGGGCCATGGGGCAGCCCGAAATTCGCTTTGGCATTGGCATCAGCTCTGGGGAAGTGGTCTCCGGCAACATCGGCTCCCAGCGCAAAATGGAGTACACCGTGATTGGCGACGGGGTTAACCTCAGTTCTCGCCTTGAGGGCGTTACCAAGGAGTACGGCTGCGACATCGTCATCAGCGAGTACACCTACGCCCTCTGTGCCGATAAAATTTGGGTGCGCGAGCTCGATCGCACGCAAGTCAAAGGCAAGCAGCAGGCCGTCAACCTCTACGAACTGATCGACCAGCGTGAGACTCCGCTCAGCGCCGAAACTGAATCGTTTCTAGACCTCTACGCCAGCGCCCGCAGGGCCTATACAGCCATGCGCTTTGATGAGGCCCTGATCCTATTTAGTCAGGCCCAACGGATACGGCCCCAGGACAAAGCCGTGGCTGTACACCTAACCCGTACCCAAGAGTATCTGGTGCAGCCGCCCCCCGCCGACTGGGATGGTGTCTACATCATGACCACGAAATAATCATGACCACGAAATAGGCCAGACCGAAATCATCTCGGTAGGGTCACCCCCCTCTATTCACCTATCGCAGACGGAGCAAACCCGGTAGGATGAGTGTTGTGTTCAAAACGAACACTTTTAGGTCGGTTGTTCCGTCGCCGTTGAGCCCACGCACCACCCATGTCTCTGTTTGACTGGTTTGCCAATCGTCGAAAGTCAGGTCCCATCAGTGAAGACCGCCAAGAGCGAGAAATTGCCGATGGCCTGTGGACCAAGTGTGAGCACTGTGACGTGCTGACATACACCAAGGATCTGCGACTCAACCAGTGGGTCTGCGGGGAGTGTGGCCACCACCACCGTATTTTTAGCGACGAGCGCATTCGCCAGCTGATCGACACCAACACCTGGCAGGCCCTTGATACCCACCTGCGGCCCCAGGATCCACTTAAGTTTAAAGACCGCAAAGCCTACAGCGATCGCCTGCGTGACACCCAAGCCAAAACCAAGCTGACCGATGCGGTACAGACGGGGCTCGGCGAACTCGATGGCCTGCCCGTGGCCCTAGGGGTGATGGATTTTCGCTTTATGGGGGGCAGCATGGGGTCAGTGGTGGGCGAGAAGCTCACCCGCCTGATCGAGCGCGGCACCGCCAACCGCTGCCCGGTGATCATTGTCTGCGCCTCGGGGGGGGCCCGCATGCAGGAGGGTATGCTCAGCCTGATGCAAATGGCTAAAATCTCCGGCGCGCTGCAGCAGCACCAGGCGGCCCAGCTCCTCTATATGCCGGTGCTGACCCACCCCACCACCGGGGGCGTCACCGCCAGCTTTGCCATGCTGGGCGATATTATTTTGGCTGAACCCAAGGCCACCATTGGCTTTGCCGGTCGCCGGGTAGTCGAGCAAACCCTGCGGGAAAAACTCCCCGATGACTTTCAAACCGCCGAATACCTGCGCGACCACGGCTTTGTCGACTTGATTGTGCCGCGCACCCAGCTGAAGCACACCCTGGCGCAGCTGATTCGTTTGCACCAGCCCGTCACGATGTCGGCGATCGCTGAGGGCCACACCCCCTGGGTCAACGGCCTCACGGCGGTCAAGCCGACCCACATTGGCGCTGATTTGTAACGGTGAAAGGTTGGGAATGGCCCCCTTCGGTGGCATGATAGACAGTACGAGAATGATTCAATGGGTGCAAGTCCATTGAGTTAGCTGTGTTGAGTTCATACTAAAACCCTATACATCTGAGGAGAACCATGTTGAAGAGATGCATTTGGCTAGTTGCGGTCGCACTCTTCTTTGTCAGCCACCTGGTCATGGGAGACGCTGTCGCGGCTGAGCTAGATGAGGCCATTCGTACTATTCCCCTCAACGCTGAAGGGGATACCTTTGTGCTATCCCTGGAGCAGATCACCCGTGGCCGTCGCCAGTTTAACTACGCCTGTGGCACCTGCCACGTAGGGGGCATTACCAAAACCAACCCCACCGTTGGTCTTGACCCAGACTCTCTAGCGGGTGCCCTGCCCCCCCGCGACAACCTTGATGCTTTGGTGGCATACCTGAAAGAGCCAACCACCTACGATGGTTTGACCGACATCTCTCAGGTGCATCCCAGCAAAAAGAGCGCCGACATCTTCCCCAAAATGCGTAGTTTGACGGAGGAAGACCTAGCGGCGATCTCGGGTTATATTCTGCTTCAGCCTAGGGTCATTGGCGACATGTGGGGAACCGGTAAAACCCGCTTCTCGGCTCCTCCGGTCTAGGATAGGTTGGGTAGCCTGAGGGTCAGGCCACATGATCGGATGGTTTAACCCTTGGTCTACCGCTAGGATTGCTGCTTGCAGCAATTCTAGGTGTTCTGCAAGCGGCAATTACCCTAGGGTTGGGGCCCAAGCCCTTGCCCAAAGCAGGTAATAATAAGAGAGGCTTTTAAACAGCCTCTCTGACTGATTGAACTGGAGATACGAGCTTTAGAGGTAGTTATGCAACGTGTATTTCGTGCCGCCCAGCGTTTGGGCCTAGTGTTTTTGTCTGCTCTATTGGTTGTGGGTACCCTCACGCTGGCCTCTGCCCCCGCTGCGGCCACCAACTACGATGTCAAAATGGGCTCCGATGCGGGCCTGCTGGTGTTTGAACCCAGCAGTATTACCGTTAAGCCCGGCGACACCGTGACCTGGGTCAACAACAAAATGGCCCCCCACAACGTTGTTTTTGATCCCGCTGCTCTGCCTGGCGACAAAGCTTTGGCCGACAGCATTTCCCATACCCAGCTGACCTTTGCCCCTGGCGAAAACTACTCCACCACCTTTACCAGCGACATGCCCGCTGGCACCTACACCTACTACTGCGCTCCCCACCGTGGGGCTGGCATGGTAGCCAAGGTGACCCTGGAGAACTAGAACCGATATTTGGTTAGAAGGAGCGTTCAAAAGAACGCTCCTTTTTTTGTGGCCATGGGTGCGATCGGGGTATCACTTTAATCCAGGACAACCTCTGTTAGGGGTACCTCTTGATCGCAGCAATGGAAAACACATTCCCTCCTGGGAGCTGACTTTTCCTGCTAGGTCTGGTTAGCCTGTTGACCTCAAGCCCTCTAACGTTTGCGGGGGTGCCCCTTAGCCCGCCTAGCTTGCCAAAGATGAAACCCTGAGGGGGCCACCGACA
>JAIXUR010000324.1 GCA_027483425.1 Cyanobacteriota bacterium
GAGACGGTTTTTCCGGTTGAAGTTCGGATTGGGGCCCATTTGTTTGCGGCCCTGAGCGGTTTCTTTTTGCTGCTGCTGGCCGCCAATCTGCAGCGACGCAAGCGGGTGGCCTGGGGGTTAACGGTGGGGCTGCTGGTGGTCTCCATCCTCAGCCATCTGCTCAAAGGGCTGGATTTTGAAGAAAGCCTGTTGTCTCTGGTGTTGTTGCTTCAGCTCCTGTGGCTGCGCCCCGTCTTTACCGCCCAGTCCGATCGCCCCTCGGTGGTTCAAGGGCTGCGCGTGCTGGGCGGGGCCCTGTTGTTTACCATGGCCTACGGCACCCTGGGCTTTTGGCTGCTCGATCGGCATTATTCCGACCCGTTTAGCCTGCCAGAGGCCATCGGTCAAACCCTGGCGATGTTCTTCACCGCCGACAATGGTGGGTTGCAGCCCACGACCCGGTTTGGGCGACATTTTGCCAATTCGATCTATACCGTTGGCGCGGTCACGCTGCTGTACGCAGCCTGGATGCTGTTTCGCCCGGTGATTTTTCGGCGGACGGCCAGTGATGTCGAACGCCAGCGGGCCCAGGGGATTGTGGCGCAGTACGGGCGGTCTTCCCTGGCCCGGTTTGCGCTGCTAGACGATAAGTCCTACTACTTCAGCCCGTCGGGCCAGACGGTGGTGGCCTACGTGCCCAAGGGGCGAGGGGCGATCGCCCTGGGCGACCCGATCGGGCCAGACGCCGATCGCCAGGAGGCCATTGTTGGGTTTCGGGAGTTTTGCGATCGCAACGATTGGCACCCCGCCTTTTACCAAACCCTGGGCGATGATTTGGAGCTGTACCAGGCTCTCGGGTTTCGCACCCTCAAAATCGGCGAAGAAGCCACGGTTGATTTGTCGCAGTTCACCCTAGAGGGCAAAGCCGGACGCAACCTGCGCACGGCGGTCAACAAATTTACCAAGCAGGGCTACCGGGTGCAGTACTATGCCCCCCCCATCAGCGACGACCTGCTGACTGAACTGCGGGCGATCAGCGACGACTGGCTGGAGCAGATGCAGGGGGCCGAAAAGAAGTTTTCCCTGGGCTGGTTTGACCCCGACTATCTGCGAGACTGCGAACTGGCCGTGGTAGAAGACGCCCAGGGCATTCCCATCGCCTTTGCCAATCTCATTCCCGAATACCAGCGCAACGAGGCGACTATCGACCTGATGCGCCATGGCCACGATGTGGAGCGCGGCGCGATGGATTACCTCTTCACCTCGCTATTGCAGCACTGCAAAGACCAGGGCTACGCCAGGTTCAACCTGGGACTGGTGGTGTTCTCGGGGGTGGGAGAAAATCCCGACGCGCCCCGGCTGGAAAAAGGCGTGCATTACCTCTACGACCACCTCAGCCAGTTCTACAACGTGCAGGGTTTGCGGGCCTACAAAGAAAAGTTCCACCCCGTTTGGGAGCCCCGCTACTTCGTTTACCCCCACCTGGCGGATTTGCCGGAGGTTGTGATCGCCCTGGTACGGGCCGATTCTGGCGATCGCCTGCAAGACTACTTCGGGGCTCAGTTCTTCAGCACCGCCCTGACCAATGGCCTCAAGCGCCTGTCGCAGGTGGGGCCGATTGTGCTCAGCCTGGGGTTATTTGCCCTGTCGATCTGGGCGATCGCCAAGGAGATGCGCCAGTACCAGCCTGGAGCCATCCTCAAAAGTATGGCCGCGATTCCACCTTGGGCCCTGGGGCTGGCGATCGCGCTCACGGCCCTTAACTATGTCGCGTTCACTGGCTACGATACCCTGGCGGCCAGGTTTGTGCGCCAGGCGCTGCCCTACCGCAAAACCGCCCTGGCAGCGGTGATCAGCTACGCCATCAGCAATAGCGTGGGGGTTGCTCTGCTCAGCGGCAGCGCTATTCGCTACCGCCTTTACACTGCCTGGGGGCTCA
This sequence comes from Cyanobacteriota bacterium, assembly GCA_027483425.1. GTDB lineage: Bacteria > Cyanobacteriota > Cyanobacteriia > Phormidesmidales > Phormidesmidaceae > Nodosilinea. The sequence goes on from JAIXUR010000324.1 coordinate 1,919, forward strand.
GCCCTGGCAAAATTGCCCAGATGATCGCTTTTTGCAACGCCAGCTTTTGGTTGGGCTTATGTGCGGTAGGCGGTCTTTTGTTTGCTCTCCAACCCCTCTCGCTGCCAGGCATTTTGCCCTTGCCCTTTAAGACAACCTATCCGTTAGGGGTGATTTTACTATCCATCTTGGCCGCCTACCTGGTGGCCAGCGGCGTCAGTCGCCGTTCCTTCAAAATTAAGGGCTGGGTGCTGCCCCACCTGCCCCTCAAGCTGTCGCTGGCCCAGATTGCGGTGTCCGCCATCGACTGGGCCTTGGCGGCGGCGGTGCTCTATGTGCTGCTGCCCGCCCACCCCGACTTGAACTACCTGATCTTTTTTGGTAGCTATCTGCTGGCTCAAGTGGTTGGGGTGATTAGCAATGTCCCCGGCGGGCTAGGGGTGTTTGAAACCGTCCTGATTCTGTTGGTTTCACCCCCGCTCACCTCTGACCAACTGTTGGGGGCACTGCTGGTGTATCGGGCGATTTATTATTTCCTGCCGCTGCTGGTGGGTATTGGGCTGCTGGCCCTCTATGAAGCGAAAAAACTTAAGGGCCAAGCCAAAGCCCAGTAAAACCTGATTGAAACTCAAGGGTGCCAGCTAGCCTAGTATTGCACCTGGCATAGCCCTTTTCAGACAACCTCTCATTCGCATCAATGTGTTGTCTAATCAGGGCTTTTCCAACATAGAAAAGTTATAGGCGTTGGCATTCTATTTTTCCCTCAGCCGTTCAGCGATCATAGTCTTAAGAGCCGACAGTTGAAGATAAAGGTATTGCAGATTGGCTTCTCGAGCAGCACCAAAGGGAACCTGTTGCAGGCGCTCAATCTGCTGTCTGATGATCATCAGTCGCTGCTTGGCGTGGGGCAAAAAGATCTTGAGATCGGCTTCCTTATCGAGGAAATCGATCTCCTGGGTGGCAGGCTGGGTAAACGGCATTGCGGTAACCTTCATGAATGTCTAAGCGGGTGTTTGGCGGCTAGGTTTCCAGTGTTGCCAGCTCTTTTGGAGCGCTGTCAGTCAGAGCGGTATGGCTGGTGAGGGAGCGAATGGCGGCATCGGTGGTCTCGAAACAGTTGTCTAGGCCGATGTGGCCGAGTAGGCCGCTGCGCTCTAGGAGGCGCTCGACCTCGGGCTGCAAACCGCTCAGAATTAAGCGACAACCCCGGCGGTTGAGGTCGTGGTAGATGTCTTCCAGTGCGACCAGGCCAGTGGTATCCATATTGGGCACGAAGCGCAGTCGCAAAATCAGATACTTCACCTCGGGCTCATCGCGCAGGAAGGTGGCGAAGCGCTCGGCAGCGCCAAAGAAGAGGGGGCCATCAACTCGGTATACGGCAGTTTGTTTGCTGAGTTCAAGCGGCACTCCGGGCGGAAAAACTTCGGCTTCAGGCACTTTGGCCAAGTTGAGATCGCTCATGCGCTTGATGAACAGGGCTCCGGCGGCAATCAGACCGACCTCTACCGCCAGCACTAAATCAAAACCAATGGTGACCAGCCAGGTGAGCATCATGACTGCAAAGTCAGCATAGGTGGCCCGCAGCAGTAGCCCAATGGCGTCCCACTCAATCATGCGGACGCTGGTAACCATGAGAATACCCGCCAGAGCCGCCAGGGGAATCTGAGCCGCCAGGGGAGCCAGGGTTAGCATAATCAGCGCTAGGGCCAATCCATGGATGACTCCAGACAGGCGGGTCTTCCCCCCAGCCCGAACGTTGACAGCGGTGCGAGCGATCGCCCCCGTGGCCGGAATACCGCCAAAGAACGGCACCACGATGTTGGCGATTCCCTGGCCGATCAGCTCGCGATCGCTATTGTGTTTTTCGCTCACGGTCATACCGTCGGCCACCACCGCTGACAGCAGAGACTCGATGCTACCTAAGGCGGCCAGCGCCAGGGCCGGGTTAATCAACTCGCGAATCAAGCCAAAATCGCTCCAGTGGGGAATACCGTGGGGCATTGGCAGCGTTTGGGGAATGGTGCCAATAGTAGGTACATGGAGATGGAACCCGGCAGCGATCGCCGTTGCCAGCACTAACCCAACGAGAGATCCTGGGATAGGCGTAGAGAGTCGCCCCCAAAATAGCTTAGTCATCACAACCACTAAGGCTAGACCGACGGCAGCCCATTGGGTCGCCTCGAGTTGGGTAACGGTCTGCCACAGCCCCGGCAAAAAGTGATCGCTGCGGGGCAGTTGCAGCCCCAAAAAGTTATTCAACTGGCCAAAGAAAATGATTACGGCAATGCCATTGGTAAATCCGGCGGTCACCGGGTAGGGAATAAACTTCACCAACTGTCCTAGTTTCGCTGCCCCCAGAGCGACTTGAATTATCCCCGCCATCACCCCCGCTAGCCACACTTTTTCAATGCCGTACTTGGCCACAATGCCAATCAAAATCACGGCCATGGCCCCGGTGGGGCCGGTAATCTGTACCGGTGAGCCGCCAAAAACAGCGGCCAACGTACCCGCCACAATAGCGGTGTACAGACCAGCTTTGGGATCTACGCCACTGGCGATCGCAAAGGCCAACGCCAGCGGCAGCGCCACAATGGCGGCGGTCAATCCACCGGTTAAGTCGCCCCGCCAGTGGGCAAAGAGGGGAGGTAGCGTTAGGGGCAAGCGGTCTCGGGAAGATGTCAATTCTGTCATCGGTTCAAGGAGCCTCCTAGCTCCAAAGAGATGCGTTCGCGGCTCAGCGCAGCAATTCCCCATCTGATGAGGGATCTCCGAGCTCCAGGAGACCAGGGAATGGCAACACAAACAACTAGCCAGGTATTGAAGCGATCAGCGAACCTGGCATCCGAAAATCTAAGTATACATAGATTTCAATCTCTATATCTATCTATCTTTGAAGTTTTGCACATAGCTAGATATTCATGCTAAGGTTTATCCAACGGCATCTCTGGCACAACTGGATGACTGTCCGTGGCATCGTCTATGGGCATTTCTCCCTCGGTGCAATGCCCATATTTTCTTCAGTGAGTTATCCCATGCACATTCGCGCAGAGCTTTTGAGGCGTAGCTTGGCCTGCGAGGGTAAGTCTTCAACCATCGTCTGGTGTGTGATTCGCCCACTACCTACACTGCAAAGTGTCATAGTGGCCCGGCTCCCCTCACGAGCCGAGGCCGAAGCCCATTTAACTTTTCTTAAGCGTACTCGCCCCGACATCACCTACGAAATCATGTTTGATGCAGTGGCCAATTGAAGACTTAAATCACCCGTTAAGGCTCCACCAGAGCCAGGAGAAATCCATGCTAGATATCCATATCTTTGACGTCGATCATGGCTTTTGTGCCGCCATCGATCGCTCCAATCACAACACTATTTTGATCGATACAGGCTTTAACTCTCGCACTGGGTTTAGTCCCTGGCAGCATCTTCTTAAGCGTCACTGTCGTACCATTGATTGTTTGATTATGCCCGCCTATGACCCAGACCATTTAGCAGGCATTCCAACCCTGCTCGATCACTGTCTTGAGCATGGCCTAAACATTAATCTGTTGGTAGCTAACCCCACGATGGCTGATCAATATCCCGAGCTTAAAGCCGCTTCCCTATGGGCTAAAAATTCCCTAGATGTCACCACAAAAATGCATCCTGAATGTCATAAAATTAGCCAGAACATGAAGATTGATGACGTAGGCCTTTCCTTCTTTTGGAATGATCAAGACACCTATCACGACTCATACGATCTGAGCCTGGTAGCATTTGTGTCCTACGATGACATTGAAATTGTCTTCCCCAGTAACCTGACGGTGGCGGGCTGGCACGCCCTGCTTCAGTGCGAAGACTTTCGTGCCCATCTGCGGCGGGTTAATACCTTTGTAGCTGCTAACCACGGTCACGAAAGCGGTTACTGCCCCGAGATTTTTAACTATTGCCGCCCTGACGTAGTACTGATCTCAAACCAAGGAAACCAGAGGGTTTCACCAGACATGCTGAACCAATACACAGTTCATGCCAAGGGAGCGTCGGATAGGGTATGTGACCGAAAGGTGTTCACCACCTACGACAATGGCACCATTACCATCTCAAAATGCCTGGATCGGCTCCGCCACATCACCGCCAAATTGGTATCACGCCAGTTTGAGACCGTAGCCTGAAATGCCAAGTGCTAAGCTATCTGAAGAGATTCACAGTTGCAGAGCCTACTTAAACGAATGACCTTCAAGCCTAGCTACTTTAAAGCAGACCTCTTTAAGGTGTTGTCTAACCCGGTACGAATTCAAATTCTCGATACTCTGCGTCTGGGCGAACAGAGCGTCGGTTACATCGCCGAATGGTTAGAGCTAGAAGCGTCTACTGTGTCTCAGCAGCTATCGGTGCTGCGCAGCCGCAACTTGGTTATCAGCCGTAAGCAGGGCAACTTTGTCTTTTATGCTGTGCGCGACCCAGCCATCTTTAAGGTGCTTGATGCCGCCCTTGAGGTATTTAACAATCACCTAGTGAATGTACGTGACGCGCTCGAACAAATGGAATAGACCACCAGCCTGCACTTTAATGCAGGGCTCAAAGCCACCGTTCCCTGAAGTGGACTCAGATAGATCGGAGTCCACCAAGAGCCCTGTTTAGGTTATATGACTTTGGCTTTCAGCCCAGTCAATTTATGGCCGGGCTAGCAGGGTCTCTAGCACCCTCACCCCCTCTACCTATGACCCTATCCTTCGCCTCACCCGAGACGGCTTCTGCTATCTCGACAGATCGCCTGCTCTGCGCCGCCCAAAATCAGCCCGTCGATCGCCCGCCCGTTTGGATGATGCGCCAGGCAGGCCGCTATCTGAAATCCTACCGAGATTTGCAGGAGAAATACCCATCCTTTCGCGATCGCTCAGAAATTCCTGATCTGGCGGTAGAGATTTCCCTTCAGCCCTATCGGGCCTTTCAGCCCGACGGGGTGATTTTCTTTTCTGACCTTCTCACCCCTCTGGCAGCGATGGGGGTGGACTTTGAGATTGTCGATCACAAGGGGCTAATTTTGGCGGAGCCAGTGCGCTCTCAGGCCCAGGTGGACGCCCTCCGCCCGCTCAATCCCGAGGCCTCCCTACCGTTTATTGGCGAAATTCTGCGCACCCTCTGCAACGAGTTGCAGGAACAGGTGCCGGTATTGGGCTTTGTCGGCGCGCCCTGGACTCTGGCCACCTACCTGGTGGAAGGGCAAAACTCGACCCACTACAGCATCATCAAGACCATGGCGTGGCAAGAGCCCGTATTACTGCACCAGATGCTAGCCCGCCTGGCCCGATCTATCGCTATCTACGCCCTCTACCAAGTTCAGAATGGGGCGCAAATGATTCAAATCTTCGACTCCTGGGCAGGCCACCTAACCCGCCAAGACTATGCCACCTTTGTCCTGCCCTACCAGTGGCAGATAATTCGCGCCGTCAAAGCGATTTACCCTGAGGTGCCGGTTGCCCTCTGTGTCCACGACAGCGCCGCCCTGCTGCCGCTGATGGAGACATCTGGGGCCGATGTCATTCACGTTGACTGGACCATCCCGATGGCACAGGCGCGAAAGGTGCTGGGCGATCGCCCCGTCCAAGGCAACCTAGACCCCTGCGTGCTATTGGGGACACCAGACTTGATTCGCGATCGCACCCTAGATGTCATTCAACAGGCCGGAACCCAGGGCCACATCATGAATGTAGGTCAGGGTATCTTGCCCACTACCCCAGAGGAGAATGTGCGGTGTTTCTTTGAAACTGTTCGTAGTGCCACCTACCCACTGGTTAGCTAGGGCTTATAGCGCATCGCCTTACGCCTGGAGAAAGGGCTGTGATTGTTTTGTGGATAGGGGCTGTGATTGTCTGCGTAGCGGCGACTGTCTGGGGAGCCGAGACGTTTGCCGAACACCTGGGTCGCGCCGCAGTACGGCTGCGGGCAGAGATTGCATTTTCGGAAAATTGTCTAAGGCAATCAAGAGCGGCGATGCCCTAAAGGCTAGCTGTCTTCCCCGTCTTCCACCTTCACCGTCGGTACGAAGTCCGGCTTCTCTTTATCTTCCCAACCGGCGGGGCGTTTAGAGTTGTACCAGGCGATCGAGCCAATGACAACCGCAGCCACAAACCCAACCACATAGACCAGC
>JAIXUR010000320.1 GCA_027483425.1 Cyanobacteriota bacterium
CAGTGGGGGCGGGTTTCTGCAGGCCAACCCTGCCCCTGGCATCAGCCAGATCTCGGTGGCTCCCCTGGCTGCTAATAGCGTGAGGGTCACCATCAGCGGCACTAGCCAGACTCCCATCGGCTCAGTCGCCACCACAGACAACCGAGTTGTGCTGTCGATTAGTAACGATGCTGAGGCCGCCTCGACGCCGACTCCGGTGCCCCAAGACCTGGTCACGGTACCCGCGCCAGCGGCCTCGGCCAGCCTAGCTCAGGCTACCCCGTTAGAGCCCGCTGAGGTACCCACCCCAGCCAGCCCCGAGGTGCTGGTACCTAACCCCGAAATCATCATTGACGGCAACCCGGTACCCCAGCCCCAGGAGCGTCCGGCCCCCCCCTTCTTGCCCCGGGCCGTGGCCCCCCCGATTGGCGATATTGCCATTGCAGAGGGTGTGCCGACCTTTAACAGCATTGATCTGGGTAGCAACGAGCGCATTCCTAAGCTGCTGCTGCGCGATGCCCCGGCTCGGGAAGTGCTGTCGCTGCTGGCTCGGGCCGCTGGCTTAAACCTGATCTTTACCGCCGCCGAAGCCGGTGCCGACCAGCCAACCCAGGCAGAACCAGGCAGTGGCGATGGCCCTACAGTCAGTCTAGATATTGAAAACGAGTCGGTACAAGAGGTGTTTAACCAGGTGCTGCGGGTATCTGGCCTGGAGGCTAACCGGGTGGGACGCAGTATCTATGTCGGCCCCAGCCTGCCCGTCTCGGCCCAAAGCATTGCGTCCCGCACCCTGCGGCTGAACCAGGTTAATGCCGTTGTCGCGACCAACTTTTTGGTGGCCCTCGGGGCTGAAAGTGCGGTTAGCCGAGAGCGCCTGGTTACCAACGTCAATGCCGTTGAAGTGTCAGAGGGGGCACCTCCCCTGACCGAAACCCAAACCACCACTGAAAACCAGATTGAAACCCAACGGGTGGAATACGAAGACAGCCAGCCGGTACTGCGGGGCTTGCAGGTCATTGCCGACGAGCGGACGAACTCGGTCACGCTGGTCGGTCGGTCTGACCTGGTGGCGATCGCCACCGAGCAGCTCACCCACATTGATGTGCGGCGGCGGCAGGTAGCCATTAACGTTCGGGTGATTGATATTGACCTGACCGCTCTGGATGCCTTTGGCACCAGCTTCTCGTTCCAAACCGGTGACTTTGGCTTTACCAGTACTGGTGGTCTAGGCGTCCTTAACCTGGGTGCTGGCGTACCTTCTGTCCCTATTCCTGCCAACATCCCCAGCGGCACGCCGATTACGCCTCGTCCATTATCTGGTCCTCTCGCCAACAATACCTCCACCAACTTCCTGTTTCAGCTACTGGCTACCGTGCAGAATGGTAACGGCAAAATTATTACTGACCCGACCTTGATTGTGCAAGAGGGGCAAACGGCCACGGTGCAGTTGACCCAAGACGTGGTTACCAATATTGAAACCGAGGTGCAGGTGACCAATGGTGTATCGGTGACTACCCAAACCATTGAAACTACGCCCGCAGGGTTAATCTTGCAGGTGGATGTCGATCGCATTGACGACAATGGTTTTGTCTCGCTATCGGTGGCCCCGAGTATTTCGGCTCCTACCGGCACCTATAATCTGGGGCAGGATACCATTTTCTTGCTGTCGGAGCGGCTGATTACCTCTGGGCAGGTGCGAGTTCGCGACGGGCAAACCCTCTTGCTGTCCGGCATTATCCAGGAGTCGGAGCGCAGCAGTGTGACGAAGATTCCGATTCTTGGCGATATTCCCATTCTGGGGGCATTGTTCCGCAGCACCACCACCGACAACCAACGTCAGGAGCTGATCGTGCTGCTGACACCCCAGATTCTGGATGATTCTGACCAATCGGTGTTTGGCTATAGCTATACCCCCAGCGAAGAGGTGCAGGAAATTCTAGAAAACCGAGGGCGCTAGGGCCTGTGCGGCTGACTGGATAGGGCGTATCTAAAGACTGGATAGTCCCCTCATCCCTAGTGAATCAAAATCCAAGGTTGGAGGTTGTTTGAAAAGGGGTGTCCCAGGTATAGTTTGCCGCCAAGAGGCCGCCAAAACGATGAGTTTTGAGGACATTAGCCTACAACCTAGGTATAGTCCGAGACGTTCTTTTGCGTTTCAAGCAATCTCTTATACCAAATCCGACTTGACCACCCCCGAAATGGTTTAGGGCGAATGCCATTCGCCCCTACGGATTGGCCTTTTTGTAATCGGGGTTGTGTGACTCGGATTTGGTATTAGGAGTAGACGCGGCAACGGGGCCGCTTACTCCGACACCCGGATGCCCCCTCACTCCACAAAATATCCGCCGTACATGACGTACTCGTCGATCTGGAGTTTAGTCTCGTCGGCGTAGAAGGCAACGTCCATGGAGGTGGCGGCTCCGTTGGCATCGGCCTTGGGCATGAGCTTGATGTAGGCGGTTGGGGCGTCGTAAAAGCCAGGGTTGGCCGTGAGCCTAAGCAGGTAGCCTCCCTCGGTACTGACCAGCGTGTAGGGGCTGGTTTGGCCGCTGCCCCACTGCACCTGGTCAGGGGTGAGGGTCATGGGGCCAAAGGCAACGAGTACGTTGCTCAGGGGCTGCCACTCTTTAATGAATGTGTCGGGTAAGGTGCCAACGGAAATGGCTGGAGCGGTCGCTGGGGCGGTGGGAGCGACGGTGCTATTGGACTGAGCCGCTAGGGGCTCAGGGGCAGTAGTCGGAGTGGGCTGAGCGGCAGGTGCAGCAGTGGGAGTCGGAGCCGGAGCCGTTGCCGTCGGCGCGGGGCTTTCGGCGGTGGGTGGGGTACTGGATCGACACCCACCCAGCACCAGAGTCATGGTCAGCAGCAGTAGCCCCCCCGCCAGAGCCGGGTGAGCTGAGGGAAGCGACGGGTGAGTACGTTTTGCAGCCATAGTTACCTTCCGGGGCATAATCTGGTGACATAGTAGCGCTTGGGTGCGATCGCCAGACTACCTTATTGGTTGATCCAAGGATAGACAGTGCACCGGGGCAATCGGCTAAACCCTAGGCCAACAGCGAGTGTGGGTATAGAATTTACTTGTCGATCGCCTGGGCGATCGCTACAGTTGGGTTGAAAAGCGGAGAGGCAGGGCCATGGCTCAAACGGTGCATTCGGCGGCCACGGCAGCCACCACGGTAGCGCAGCCCGATGTAGAGCTGCGGCAGATCTTTAAAGCCTTTGGCCCAGACGTGGCGGTAGATCACCTCGATCTGGCGGTGCAACCGGGGGAGTTCTTTAGTATTCTCGGCCCCTCGGGCTGCGGCAAAACCACTACCCTACGGCTGATTGCGGGCTTTGAAACCCCCACGTCCGGCGATGTGCTGATCCAGGGCACCAACGTGAGCAAGGTACCGGCCCACCGTCGCCCGGTCAATACGGTGTTCCAAAGCTACGCGCTGTTTGGCCACATGACCGTCAAAGACAACATTGCCTTTGGGCTCAAGATTCGGCGGATGGGGTCGGCCCAGGTGCGCGATCGCGTCGTCGAAGCCCTGCGGCTGGTGCAAATGGAACCCATGGCCAACCGTTACCCGGCTCAGCTATCCGGCGGGCAGCAGCAGCGGGTGGCCCTAGCCCGCGCCCTGGTCAACCGCCCGGCGGTGATGCTGCTGGATGAACCCCTGGGGGCACTGGATCAAAAACTGCGCAAACAAATGCAGGTGGAGCTGGCTAACCTGCATCGGCAGTTAGGCATTAGCTTCATTATGGTCACCCATGACCAAGAAGAGGCCCTGTCGCTGTCCGATCGCATTGCGGTGATGAACAACGGCCAGATTGAGCAAGTCGGCACCCCCAGTGAAATCTACGACCAGCCCCGCACGCCCTTTGTCGCCGACTTTATTGGCGAGACTAATCTGCTGTCGGGCCGCGGCCATCAGACCCCTCCAGCCCAGGTGCAGGTAACCACCCCCAGCGGACTGCAGGTACTGGCTCGCGCCCCTGAGCAACGGTCCGAGGGGGCGTTGCCTGAGCAGGTGGTCGTTAGCGTACGCCCTGAAAAAATCAACCTGAGCTTGACTGCGCCAGGTACCCTGACCAACTGCTACCAGGGCGAGGTCAGGCATTTGATGTACCTGGGCACTCACCTGCACTGCGTAGTGCAACTCAGCTCCGGAGAAACCCTGACGGTGCGCCAGCCCAATCGAGCCGACACCCCCATTGCCGTCGGTACGCCCGTATATATTCACTGGGCGGCGGATGACTGTCTGGCTCTGGCTGCGGCTTAGGCCGCGCGCCGGGTACTGGCCTGCCGGAGGTGCCTGCTGGGTGCCCGTCTCCCCTCACACCTGTCTCCCCTCATAATTGACTCAGTGTTCCTATCCGTTAGAGACTAGCCTTCGGGAAAGGTCGCCCAGTCCCCACCCCGCCCTACTTCACCCCCCTTAGTTACCCTGGAGAACACTGTGTCCGGAATGCGACGACTGAACGCTTTTTCCTACCCCCGCCCCGCCCTGAGTCGCCGCAGATTTATGCAGGGGTCGGCCGCGGTCATGGCTGGCTTGGCGGCCGCCAACTGTCGGCAAAACCTATCGGGGCCACCCAGCGGTGGCGGCAACGATGGCACCCTACATATCTACACCTGGGCTAACTACACCGACGACGGTCTATCCCAGGCCTTTACCGAAAAAACCGGCATACCGGTGGTGGTCGATATTTTTGACTCCAACGAGAGCATGCTGACCAAAATGCAGGCTGGCGGCGGCGGTGCTTACAGCATTATTTATCCCTCCGACTACATGGTGTCGGAGATGACCGAGCTCAACCTGCTGACGGAGCTCGACCAAAGCCGCATTACCGGCCTTGAGAATCTCAAAGCCAAGTGGGTCAACCCTGCCTACGACCCCAACAACGCCCACAGCATCCCTTTTTGCTGGGGCACCACGGGGCTGGTGTACAACCGCAAGGCATCGCCGGGTGCGCCCGTTGACTGGGATTTTCTGTGGGAAAACCAAGCCGCCCTCGCCCGCCGCGTTACCCTGATCGACGACATGCGCGAGACCCTAGGGGCCACCCTCAAGTCCCTGGGCTACTCCTACAACACCAACAACCCAGCGGAGATCGAGGCCGCCTACAAGCGGCTGCTGGAGCTGCGACCTGCCATTGCTGCCTTTAAGACCAACGGCTTTGAGAGCGAACTGTTGGGGGGTGATCTGAGCGTATCGATGGCCTACTCTAGCGATGCGATCGCCCTCACCCTCGAAGACGACAACCTCGAGTACATTATCCCCGCCAGTGGGTCGTCGCTGTGGACTGATACCCTGGCCATTCCCGCCACCGCCCCCAATGTCGATGCCGCCTACCAGCGGATGAATTTTATCCTTGACCCGGAGGTGGCCAGTGCCGCAGTA
>JAIXUR010000325.1 GCA_027483425.1 Cyanobacteriota bacterium
ACCGGCAAAACCCTGCTACGTGAGGAGGTCACCGAGGAAGACATCGCCGAAATTATCTCCAAGTGGACAGGCATTCCGGTCAGTAAGCTAGTTCAGTCTGAAATGCAGAAGCTGCTGCTGCTGGAGGATGAACTGCACCACCGGGTGATTGGCCAAGAGGAGGCGGTCACCGCCGTGGCCGATGCCATCCAGCGATCGCGGGCTGGCCTAGCCGATCCCAACCGACCGATCGCCAGCTTTATCTTTCTCGGCCCCACCGGGGTTGGTAAAACCGAGCTGGCCAAGGCCCTAGCGGCCTACCTATTCGACACCGAAGAGGCCCTGGTGCGCATCGACATGTCGGAATATATGGAGAAGCACACCGTCTCTCGGCTGATCGGTGCCCCTCCCGGCTACGTGGGCTACGACGAAGGCGGTCAGCTGACCGAAGCCATTCGCCGCCGCCCCTTTGCGGTCATCCTCTTCGATGAAATTGAGAAGGCCCACCCTGACGTGTTCAACGTCATGCTGCAAATTCTCGATGATGGTCGGGTCACCGATGCCCAGGGCCGCACGGTGGACTTTAAAAACACCATCATCATCATGACCAGCAACATCGGCTCCCAGTACATTCTCGACGTGGCCGGGGACGACGCCCAGTACGACGAAATGAAATCTCGTGTAATGGAGGCGCTGCGGGGCAACTTCCGACCCGAGTTTCTCAACCGGGTGGATGAAATGATCATCTTCCACGGGCTGCTCAAGTCGCAGCTGCGGGAGATCGTCAAGCTGCAGGTGGCGCGGCTCGATGAGCGGCTCGAGGACCGCAAGATGGCCGTCACCCTCAGTGAATCAGCCCTCGACTTTCTGGCTGAGGTGGGCTACGACCCCGTCTACGGGGCTCGCCCGCTGAAGCGGGCCATTCAGCGTGAGCTCGAAACCCAGCTCGCCAAAGCGATTCTGCGGGGCGAGTTCGCCGCTGGCGATACCATCGCCGTGGATGTCAAAAACGAGCGGCTCTCCTTTCGACTGCTGGGGGCGGAGCCGTTGCCAGTCTGAGAGGGTGTTTGAAAAGGCCTCCTGCCTGTCCTCGCTGGGTAGACAGGAGGCCTACCTCCAGGGACATTTACCCAGGCGACCAATCCGGCTAATCCCTAGTTTGCCGGATTGGTCGTCCGGAGAGGTGTAAATCTTTGAAACAAGGCATTGCGTTTTAGAGGGTTACTGTTGCACGGAGTGAATTGGTTTTGGCACTATAAAGGCAGGGGTAGATTAGTATCTGCACTAGGATAGGTTGCATAACGTTCAGCCAATCGGCGTATTTCTTCAGTAAGTTTCCGGAATCGGCTTGGGTATGATGTGGTCAACACGGTGCCCAAGATCAACCGTTCAATCTGGCTGTAGCGGAACTAGTTTTGGGTTTCCTGCATTCACGGCTAGATTTTTTAGGTAAAGGCGAACAGTTAGGGGCATTTCCATCGGCAGGCCTTATTTCATTAGAGCTGTGCCAGTTTATGACATCAAAATGGGGTTGGTTATGAAAATCGTTCACGACGTTCCTAGGCATGGCTATATCAATGTGATGGAAATCCTCGTTGCCGAGGAGGTAGAAAAGCAGGTGAAGGGTATGCCACCTCGCGTGTTGAAATACCTCAAGCAGGTTGAGATAGAAACCTACGCCCTGAATCGCTTACCCTCCCTCTACGCGTCGAGCGAAAAAGGGTGGCAGCACCAGTACGAAAAGGCCAAGCGAGAGCTGCACAATCAGATCAAGAGTGCCGTGCGCCAGGCCTTTGCGGCGGTACAGGTCGATCCCATTCGCTCCTCCCAGCCCTTGAACCTTCAGGACAATGAGCCCGCCAATGCGGCGCTCAATGCCCTGCGGGAAATGCTGAAGCAACCCGACCTGAACTGGGACGGTGTGATCAACCGCCTGCGTTCAGCCCTCGGCCAGCGGGGTGGACAACTGCCAACGGCGGGAGCCTCTGAGGAGTCTCACCGCACCCGCTACCGGGGCGCTGCCCCCGATCGCGGGGCCGCCCCCGATCGCCCCAGTAGCGAACGCACCGACGGCAGCCATGCGGTCTACTGGCGGCCCGGCACCTACGGGTCTGAGGTGTCGTGGCAAAAGACCCACACCTCCTCTGGAGAAGGGTTTGACTGGAGTGACCCCCGCTACGTCAAGTAGACGTCAGGGTTCTAAGCGATAGTCTGGGCGAGCTAGGTGGTCTGGCTACATAAAGCCCGCCTGGGCCAAGAGCGATACCGGAATGCCCAAGGACATCACCCCCTGGCGCAGGCTGGCGGCGGTCGCTGGGGCGATCGCATCGTAGAGCGCGATCGCCCGCTGGAATGATTGCAGCGCCTCGGGCAGCTGGCCGAGCTTGTACAGGGCCACCCCGAGGTTTTGGTACGCTTCGGGATACTGGGGATTGAGGGCGATCGCCTGGCGGTAGGCCGCGATCGCCTCGTCCAGATAGCCCCTGGCCCGGTGGGCGGTGCCCAGGTTGTAGTGGGCGATCGCCAGGCTGGGATCGGTGTCAACGGCCTGCTGAAACAGCTCAATGGCCCCCGCCAAATCGCCCTGGTCTTTTTTCAAACTGCCGTAGTTAATCCAAGCCCCCAGCTTGAGAATAGCGGGAATGGGCTGATCTAGAGCCGCTTGGTAATCCCTCGCGGCCCGATCGGGGTGAGCGGCCTGGGCCAAGGCCCGGTGGTAGTGCAGCTCGTAGCGGGTCAGCTCATCCAGAGTGTCAGGCTGATCGAGGGCGCGGTTGAGCAGGGGGAGCGCGGCCGCCGCCTGGTCTGAGGCCACGTAGAGGGCGGCCAGCTTGTTGAGTAGGTAGCTGTCGTCGGGGTGGTAGGCCAGGTAGGCCTCCATGGTGGTACGGGCCCGCTCGAACTTGCCCCGCTGGACCACCACGGCGGGGTCGTAGCCAGTGTGGTGGAGGGCCACCTCGCCCAGGGTAATCACCTGCCAGCGGGGATTGGCCTCCTGTAGGGCCGCCACGCTGTCGTCAACGGTCTCGTGGTAGGGGCGGGTGAAGGTAATGTCGGGCAGGCGGCGGAAGCAGCGGGTGATCAGAGTATAGGGGGCCTGGGGGGCACCCAGCTCCAGCCGCAGCAGGTTCAGGGCCAGCAGGTCCTCGGCGGCGACATCTCCCAAGGGCTGCCCCTGGTCGAGGCGTTGCAGCAGTTGAGCGGTGGCCGGCAGCAGCACCTCGTCGGCATCGAGCACCAGCACCCAATCGCCGGTGGCGTAGCCCAGGGAGGCATTGCGGGCAGCGGCGAAGTCGTTGACCCAGTCAACATGGCTCACCTTGGCCCCGTAGGATTGGGCGATCGCCACCGTGTCATCCCGAGACCCGGTATCGACCACGATGATTTCACTCACCACCCCCTGCACGCTGTCTAGGGTGCGGGCCAGGTTGGCGGCCTCGTCTTTGACAATCATGACCAGACTCATGGCCATCAGGCGTCTCCCAGGGCCAGGTGAGCCCGCTGGATGGCCTGGCGCACCTGGTCGAAGCCGGTGCCGCCGTAGCTGTTGCGGGCCGACACGACCTGCTGCGGGGCGATCGCGGCGTAGATATCGTCCTCGAAGGCGGGATGGATGGCCTGCCATTCCTCCAGGGTGAGCTCCCGCAGCAGCTTGCCGGCGGCCAAGGAGGTTTTGACCACCTTGCCTACCAGGTTGTAGGCCTCGCGGAAGGGAATGCCCTTGGTGGCCAGGTAGTCGGCCACATCAGTGGCATTGGCGTAGTCTTCGTTGACCGCCTGGGCCAGGCGCGGCACCTGGAAGTTGACCCCTTCGGCCAGCAGAATGGTCATGGCTCCAAGGCAACCACTCACCGTTTGCACCGTGTCGAAGATGGCCTCTTTATCTTCCTGTAGGTCTTTGTTGTAGGCCAGGGGCAGGCCCTTCATCATCACCAGAAGACCCTGGAGGTGGCCAAACACGCGACCGGTTTTGCCCCGCACCAGCTCGGGCACGTCGGGGTTTTTCTTCTGGGGCATAATGCTGGAGCCCGTGGAGCAGCTGTCGTTGAGGGTGACAAAGCTAAATTCCTCTGAGGCCCAGAGAATCATCTCTTCGGACAGCCGCGACAGGTGCACCATGATCAGACTGGCGGCACAGGCAAACTCAATGGCAAAGTCGCGATCGCTCACTCCATCCAGGCTGTTGCCGTAAACCTTTGCAAACCCCAACAGCTCCGCCGAGTACTGCCGATCGATGGGAAAGGTCGTACCCGCTAGGGCCCCGCAGCCCAAGGGCGAAATGTTGACTCGTTTTTGCACATCGGCGAGGCGCTCCCAGTCCCGCTGGGCCATGTCGAAGTAGGCCAGCAGATGGTGGGCCAGGCTGAGGGGCTGGGCCCGCTGTAGGTGGGTATAGCCCGGAATCAGGGTTTCCACATGGGTTTCGGCGATCGCCAACAGCGTCGCCTGGTACTGGCGCAGCTGGGCCTGAATGGCCTCAATCTGGGCCCGCAGGTAGAGCCGCACGTCGGTGCCCACCTGGTCATTGCGGGAGCGGGCCGTGTGCAGCTTTTTGCCCACCGCCCCAATCAGCTCGGTCAGCCGTCGCTCCACGGCGAAATGGACGTCTTCGGCTTCGACCCCGGGGGTAAACTCGCCCCGGCGATACTCCTGGCGAATGGTGTCTAACCCGGTGACAATCTGCTCTCCCTCGTCGGGGCTAATGATGCCGGTCTTGACCAGCATTTTGGCATGGGCCTGAGAACCGGTCAGGTCGTACTCAATCAGCTGAATATCGAAGCCAATGCTGGCGTTAAAGAGGGCAACGGTGGGGTGGAGCGCAGTCTCAAAGCGCTGGCTCCAGGTCTGGGGAGAGGGCGTTTGCATGTAAAAAGCCGTGGAGTTAGAAAGCCGTGAGGTTGCGAATCATATAGCCAAGCACAATACCGAAAAGTAGAGCCCACACCTGCCCTGAATCAATAAAGGTGTTCCAGACTTCGACCATATTGCCTAAAAAATCTTGATCAAAATACTGGCCGACGACAGGCGATAGGGTCCCGGCGGGGACATAGGTGGCCACAGCCAGTGGCTGTGCTCCAGCCAGGTCAGGCAGATCAACTCCGGTAAAATAGCCGCTGAAGCTGCCCCCATGCTCTAGGCTGACGGGGCGCAGAATCGTGTCTACCGATAGAGGCAGCGAAGTACCTTGCAGAAGGGAATCGTAGATCGGGGGCATAACATCCATGGCGCTGTGACGACCTAAGCATGTTTAACACCCAACAGACTAGCACCATACCGCAGCGACCGAGCCTCTGGAATCCAAAAATGGCCTGGGGTCTGGGTTTTTTGGGAGCCCTGGGGCTGGCGGCCTACCAGGCTGGCCTGGGCTGCCGTCGCATGGGCTTTACTAGTCGTTTAGACATCAACCGCAAGTCTGGGGCCACCGGGGCTAAGCCAGGGCTTAAGGTCCCGCGTCAAGACGGCTTTCTACGGTTGTCGTGGCTGGGGGCCCTCTTGGCCGTACCCCTGAGCGGGTGGTGGTTGGGGCTGGATGTCAGGGTACTCTGGGCCCCGCGTACCCAGCGGCTAGTGGGGGACCTGCTGGCCACGGGCTGGCCCTCGCCACCGACCCTGGCGGAGCTGGCCAATTTGGCGCAGTTGGCCTGGCTGACGGTGGCTATGTCGATGGTGGCGATCGCCCTGGCTAGCCTGGGCGGCCTGGTGGTCTCGCTACCCGCCGCCCAAAATTTCCTCTTGCCTGGGGGATTGCTGCAGCCGGTGGGTCAGCGCCAGCGGTTCCCCTGGCGAGCCT
>JAIXUR010000015.1 GCA_027483425.1 Cyanobacteriota bacterium
CCCCCCGCTCCCCCACTCCCCCACTCCCACGTCTCCTATAGAAGAGACCGCATTCACCTACAGCAACCGCCGCTACACCGCAACTACCAGTACAACCTCGGACAGCACCACCCTGACCATCAGTAACCCCGAGGGCCAGCGCCTCGTAGTCAACCGGGGCAACCAGCAGGGGTGGCTGTACCCACCGGGCGAAGCGGCCAAACCCGTTGACCTCAGCGAACCCCACTACGGCAATCTAGTGCGGGCCGGAGCAGCGGCGATCGAGCTCCAGCAGATGGCCCAGCAGCTCGCGGCGGCAGAGGCCCAGCTGGCTGAGCAGGCCACGCGTTTGGCTGCCCAAGACGCCCTGATTAGAGCGTTGCAGGCTGACCAAGTCGCGCTAGGAACCAAACCGTCACCAAGCCGCTCGATACCGGCCCCGGATCTGGCCCGACCCGATCCGGCCCCAAGAGCCGCGTCGTCCCAGGTTCAAGCCGGGTCCAACTCCTCTGTAGCCAAACGCCAAAGCCCGGCGACAGTCGTGCCATCCCTTCCTGTCGAGTCGCCAGTCACTGTCCCTGCGAGTCCTAAGCCAGACCCCGCTGGGGCTCCTAAAGCGACCCTGACCAAGGGCGAGCTTGACCAGGCCAAACAGCAGGTGCGCCAGACCCTGAGCGACAAGGTTTGGTTTTGTCTGAGCCCCGCCAGCCAACAGGATCTGGGACTGGCGATCGCCCATCTGACCGCCCCCAGCGAAGCTAACCCAGACCAAGCCGCCGCCGTGACGGGTCTGGCTACGGTACTCGAGCGAGAACTGTTGCAGCCACTGCTCCTAGACTTTGCTCAGTATGGGAACCAAACCGGCGATCCTGACCTGATCGCCCTAGCCCATGACTTGACCCAAGCGACCGGCTTGGCCGTGCTGGCACCGCTGCTGAGCGAAACCTGGAAAACCCTCTCCCCGCGATCGCTGACGGCGGCCAAAAAACCCACCAAGGGCCTCTACCAAACCCTCAGCGCTGACACCACTGAGAACCCCTTTCCCATCGATGACACCCACCGGGTCATGCTCGACGAATTTCTCCAGGGGTGGGATCATCCCATTGCTCGCTGGCTGACCCAGGCCGGGGGAGAGGCGGCCTCAGACTTGGCCCAGGTGGCCCAGCTGCGGCTCGTGGCGACCGAGGGCAACCAGGCTGTGCCCCTGTGGCAAGGCCAGATGGTGCAACAGTTGGTGCTGGGCCACCGTCAAAAGCGCGGCATCCTGCAGAAAATTTTTGGCTAGGAGATTTCCAGGCAAGCAGATACCCCCGGTAGGGGCGCAGGGCCTGCGCCCAGGTCTGGCATCAAAATTCTTCGGCATTTTTGTCACCAGAATATCCTTAGCGCCCCCATGGGGGAAAACCTACGGTTTAGCCAGGGGGGCAGACAAACCCGCTAAGATAGCAATGCCCTCTGCCCCCCGCCATTGTGACCCAGCCCCCGCCCCGCCCCGCCCCGCCGCTTGATCCCCTGACTCGGATGCAGGTGCTGGCCGCCATGGGGGTAACGGCGGTGGTGCTCCTGCTAATTGCCAAGGCCTGGCTGTACTTTGACTCGGCAGGACTGTTGCCTTTCAGGCTGTCCCTAGCGGACGGGCTGCTGGGGGCCGGTCTGGGCCTGGCGATCGCCGCCACCAGCGGCCTAATCTACCGCCTGTGGCCCGCCTATCGCAAAAGTGCCGACACCTACCTGACCATCGTGCTGCAGCCCCTACAATGGCCCGACTTAATCTGGCTAGGACTACTGCCGGGCATGAGCGAAGAACTGCTGTTTCGGGGGGTCATGCTCCCGGCCATTGGGCTCAATGGGCTGGGCATTGCCGTGTCGGCCGCCAGCTTTGGGGCGTTGCACATGAGCGGACTACAGCAGTGGACCTACGTGGTGTGGGCCACGGCCATTGGGTTAGTCTTAGCCACCGCAGCGGTGCTCACGGGCAACCTGCTCGTGCCCATCGTCGCCCACACGGTGACGAACCTGGTGTCGGGGGTGGTGTGGAAACTGCGCCAGGAGCGTACGGTGGCCTGAGTCGGCCAGCGGGCCTAGAAGACGGCTCTAGCCTTTAGCCTGAAACCTTCAGCCCTAGCTCCCTCCCTGCATACCGTTGTCAGGGCTCCTTGGCAATATCAAGGGAATTCGGGTTTCGGTATACCACTATTCAAAAATTCTGTTTATTCTGTGGGGAGTGTGTAGTGCAAGGTTCACTATTACACCCACTATTAACCCCTAGCCCTGATTGGGATGGCAGCCGCGTGGTCATGGATTGCAGCAAAATTCAGTTTCAGTACACCGACTCGTTTTCGTCCACCGATCTAGACCAGCTGGTTGACCTGTTTCGAGCCGCCGCGTTTTGGGCCCAGGATCGCACCAAAGAAGACATGGCGATCGCCGTTGCCCATAGCTATCCCGTGGTCACGGCCTGGGATGGCGATCGCCTGATTGGCTTTTCCCGCGCCACCTCCGACGGAGTGTTTCGGGCCACCATCTGGGATGTGGTGATTGCACCCGATTACCAGGGCGGCGGGCTAGGCCGCAGATTGGTAGAAACCCTAGTCAGCCACCCCCACATGAGCCGGGTAGAGCGCACCTACCTCATGACCACCCACCAGCAGGGCTTCTACAAGCGCATCGGCTTCGAAGAAAACGTCTCGACCACCCTGGTGCTCTACAACAACGCTGAGATTGAAATGCTGCCCGCCCTGGGGCAATCCGTAGAGCTTGCCGCCGATGTTGCCGTTGAAGTGGCTGGTTAGGATAGCCTTGGCACAGCCCACCCTCTAGCGCCAGTAGGGCACGAAAGTAAGGTACGCTACCCTTTTACCGCCATGGCTTTGTTGAAAAGTCCCCCGTTATAGGCTCAGTTCAATGCATAAGACTCAGGATCTTCACGTTGTTGAGACCCGTCCCCTAGTTAGCCCCGCCCTGTTGCACCACGAGTTGCCGACCTCTGTTGAGGCGTCTACGCTGGTGGCTGAAGCCCGCGATCGCATTCGCCATATTCTCTACAACGAAGACCGTCGCCTGCTGGTGATCGTCGGCCCCTGCTCGGTACATGACATTGATGCGGCCTACGAGTACGGCCAAAAGCTGATCAACCTGCGTCACGAGCTATCGGGCCAGCTCGAAATCATTATGCGGGTGTACTTTGAAAAGCCTCGCACCAACATTGGCTGGAAGGGCCTGATCAACGACCCCCACCTCGACGGTAGCTACGACATTAACACCGGCCTGCGCCTGGCCCGCAAGCTGCTGCTCGACCTGGCCCACCTGGGGTTGCCCGCCGCCACCGAGCTGCTCGACCCCGTTACCCCCCAGTACATTGCCGATTTAATTGCCTGGACGGCGATCGGGGCCCGCACCACCGAGAGCCAAACCCACCGCGAAATGGCCTCGGGCCTCTCGATGCCCATTGGTTTTAAGAACAGCACCGACGGCAGTCTGCAAGCCGCCATGAACGCCATGCTAGCCGCTAGCCAGCCCCACCACTTTTTGGGCATTAACCATCATGGCCTCGCCAGTATTGTCACCACCACCGGCAACCCCGATGGACACCTGGTGCTGCGGGGCGGCAAAGACGGCCCCAACTTTAGCGATCACCATGTGACCAAAGCCGCCGAAGAGATGGCCCGGCTCAAGCTCAACTCTCGTATGATGATCGATTGCAGCCACGCCAACGCCAACAAAGACCACACCCGCCAGGTCAATGTGCTCGACGACGTAGCCGCCCAGGTGCGCAGCGGCTCTCGCCATATTTTGGGGGTGATGATCGAGAGTCACCTGAAGGCAGGCAGCCAGCCGATTCCCGACAACCTGCGGGAGCTGACCTACGGACAGAGCATTACCGATGCCTGTGTTGACTTTGACACCACCGCCGCCATGCTGCGCCAACTGGCTAGCGCCGTAGAGCCGTCCTTGCAAACCGCACCCATGGGATAATCAAATACCCTGTAGCGTGGGTCACCGCCATCCCACGGGGTATTGC
>JAIXUR010000350.1 GCA_027483425.1 Cyanobacteriota bacterium
AGCAGGCCTTGCCCTCCTTGGGCGGGGTGCCCGGAGGGCGGGGTGGGTCAAAACAGCGACAAGAATTGAGTTGCTGACTACTGATAAGCGCTTCCTTGGCTCAGACTGACCCACCCCTAACCCCTCCGAGGAGGGGAGAGTTAGCCTGCTTTTGCAAAGGAGAAAATTATCCCGAACTCAGGTCCAGGGAGGGCCTGTATCGGCGGATACGGGCTATTGAATAGTTGCGGTACACGCAAACATCCAAAGCGCTGGATTGCCCTTTTATTAGGGATTTTAGGAGTAAGTTAAATTGTCCGGACTAGAATTGGACTAAATTTTGGGCGGTATTTATGGGCCTAGCGGGGGCTGGGTTTAGGGCGAGGCGATCGCCGATGTTGTGAACGGAGGCTGCCAGCCAGCGGGTGAGGCCGGATCATCGTAGGCTCCAATCATAGCTTTGGCGATCGCCGCCGTACCATTCATCAGCCAACCGGCCAGGTCTTTTGTGGCTTCGTTCGCAAAGGTCAGGTCGGCCTTACCATCGCCGTTGATATCGGCGCTGCCCAAATACTGCCACCCGTCCGTAGCCGTACCCACCTCGGCCTGAGCCCAGAAAGATGGCCCATCCATCAACCAGAGCCCATACTGCTCGCCATGATTGGCGACGGCCCGATTGAACAACAGATCAGCTTTGCCATCGCCATTGAAATCATTGTGATCGACCAGCCGCCAGCCCTCCCCGCTTGACCCAATGGCGGTCTGCTCCAGGGGGGTAGTGCCATCCATCAGCCAGAGGGCATAGTCTGAAGCGCCCAGAGTTGAAGCGTCCGGAGTGGTTTGAGCCGTACGGGTGAATAGAATATCGGCCTTACCACCGCCATTAAAATCATTGGTGGCGATCGCACTCCAGTCCGCACCGGCCACCACCGACCCGATGGCGGCCCGAGCCGTCGATGCGATGCCGTCCATCAGCCAAAGGCCATACTCGCGAGCCCCATCGCTGAGGGTGCGTTCAAACAGAATATCGGCTTGGCCATCGCCGTTGAAATCATTGAGATTAAAGGGCAGCCACCCCCCGTCCAGCGTGTCGATCACCGTTTGGGCCGTTGGGGTAGTGCCATCCATGAGCCAGAGGGCTAGATCTCGACGCCCCGAGGCCGTAGGGGCTTGCAAAAATAACAGGTCGGTTTTGCGATCGCCGTTGAAGTCGCCAAAGGCCCCCTGGCTGAACGAACTGAGCGGTAGCCTGGGGGCAAAGCTCTCGGTGGTGATGGGGTTTTCCCACTCTGATGACAGCGACGCGATCGTGGCTTGCCTAACGAGGGCCGTGCCATCCATTTCCCAGACGCTCAGCTCAAAGCCACCGCCTGGGGTGTCGAGCGGCTGGCTAAACAGAACATCGGTTTTGCCGTCGCCATTAAAATCTAGGTTGCGCAGCGCCAACGCGGGAGTCAATGGATTCCCCGGTGCCTGCAACGGAAACGTCCCCACAGACCCCTGAGTCAAGGGGGGCGACAGGCCATCCAGCAGCCAAACCCCCAGTTCGCCGATCGCACCAGACCCGGTATCATCCAGCGCTCTGAAGAAGGCAAAGTCGGCCTGACCATCGCCGTTGTAGTCAAAGGGCAGGCGTTTCTGGGCCACGATATCGCGCATGGGCGGCGGCTCCAATCCACCCGTCGCCGTGAAATCCCACGTGAGCAGATCCGCCTGCCCCTCCCCAGCCGACGTGGTGGTTTGAAACCCAGCGAAAGCGCGAGACCCCACAATATCGGGCAGAGTTAGCCCGTAGGTGAGCAGCGGCGCGGTGGGCTGAGTCAGCGTATCGGCCAAGAATACTGAAAGTTGATCGGTGCTGCCGTTGTAGTCAATCCAGGCGGTGAGGGGGTTGCCGCTGGCCAAATCTAGACCGGTATTGGCCTGAATCAGCGAGGCCTGAATCAGCGGGGCCTGAATCAGTGGGGCCTGAATCAGTGGGATTTGAGAAAAGCTGGGGGTAAGCAGAGCGATCGCTCCCTGCCCGGTACTCTGAGTCTGTAGCGTAAAAGGTTCAAAGGTAATGGCCAGGCTAGAGAGCGCCTGCCCCGGCAGCGGCTCAGGCCGAAGCCAAAACGAAAAACCAGCCCCAGTGGGCGGCAGACGAAACTCAAACCGAGTTTGGAAGGAAAAGTCAGCGGCGATCGCAAACTCTTCCGCTATCAACGCCGTTCCTGCCGCCCCATCGCCCCCTGGCACCAACGACAGAATGTTGTTTCTCAACTGGGCACCGCCGGTCAGGCTGATCTGCCCCTGGCGGTCAAACTTCAGATCTTGCAGCACATAGGTTTCAATATCCTGAAGAATCTGACCTTGCACCCTGGGGTCATTGACGATGGTGCGATGGGTAATGCCGCGATCGCCCAGCAGGCTTTCGACATTGATAGGCTCAGAACCCTGGACAACCGTCGCCCCCTGCAAATCAAACGGGTCAAAGCCAGGCTGAAATGGGTTAAACCGATTGGCCACCTGAAAGTAGTTAATCCCCTTCACCCCATTGGCGGGCAAGATTTCGTCTTCTCGGCTGCTGCCCGTCAGCGGATCAAAGGAATCGATCTGTACCAGCAGATTCACCGCCGCTGGGGCCAGCCCATTCACCAAGCGAATGGCCGACAAGCCGCCCGCACTATAGCCCACCGCCCCCAGCGCCGCCACCCGATCAAACTGGTTAACAAAGGCCAGGGCCTGCTGACTGCCCACCTCACGGAAATTGAAGACATCTCCCTCGTAGGAGTCAAAGACCTGACTCGACCAAAAGTAGTCTTGCAACGCCTCCTCAAGCTGGGCATTGAGGGTATCGATACCCGACGCCCCACCGCCGCCAGCCGACCCCAGCAGCCCCCCAGCCCCGCGAAACAGGCTAATAACTGCTCGCTCACCAAAAACAAAAGACCTATTCATAACGTCTAGGAGCCATAGGTTGATCAACCACTGCCGTTGGCCATCGCTCAGCTGCGGGACGAAACCCACACCCTGCAACAGCCTCTAGCCACCCGCAAACTCGCAAACGTTTTATTGCTCTGTGCCTATGGTCGCGCAGAGAAGACTCGCCCCAGCCCAACGATCATCATTCGTAAAGAACTTCACCAGAGGCACCCGAGCAACTGCTCCAAAGCCAGTCTAATTCTAGGACTCAAATACACATTAAAAAGACTAGTAATTCACCACAAGAGTCTTGCAATGAGACTCGGCTTTACGACAACGCCAGCTCGGTAGAATTTCATGCCGCGAAAAGGTCGGCTACATCCCCTCCTGGGGAAAGAGGGCATTGAATCCTCTGTTTGGCAAAACTGCCCCTTTCCCCAAGGGGGGCTCCATGGAGTGACCCCAACCAGTTGAATTTGGGGGGATGTTAGCGGGCGTTTGGTCCGAGGAGAGAACGTGTACACAGGAGCCTCCTGGGAGGGGCCAGGGGTGGGTTATCTGAGCCAAAGTGGAACCTACCGCCTACTCTTCCCCTCCTGGGAGGGGCCAGGGGTGGGTTATCTGAGCCCAGGAGCAGCTTATCCGCAGCTAGAAACTCCATTTTTGTCGCAGTTTGACCCACCCCGCCGTTCGGCAGAGCTTTCGACCTGAGCTCAAGCCGAAGGGCTCACGTCGAGGCCCTGCGGGCACCCATCCGAGGAGGGGAGGTGGTTTTCCATGGCTTTGAGTCAGAGATGCTCTGATACCAAATCCTATCTGTATACCCCCCGTTTGTAGGGCATTGCAGTGCA
>JAIXUR010000647.1 GCA_027483425.1 Cyanobacteriota bacterium
AGGCGGTAGCGGAGGGCCGGGGGAACGGGCATGACATCACGACTCAAGGGCTTCATTACTCAATACTGACTCCACCAAAGGTTTCAGCTTTTTTGCCGAGGCTGGCGGGGGCCGCTTTTTCAAGCTGGCGGGCCTGCTGGTGGTGGCGCTGAAAGTGGCCGAGCCAGGCTTCGGGGGCGTTCATGGTTTCGCCACCGTGCTTGGTCAGTCGCTTGCGCACCTGGCACAGCACCGGGGTGTTGACGCAGGCCCCCGACACAATCACCTGGCCCTTGGTCAGGGAGGGCAGCTCCTTCAAGAGATCGCGCCCGGCGGCTTCAACGCCGTACTTGAGGCTGTCTTGGTCAACGGGGTTGACAATGCGCATCAGAAACTGGCTCATGCACTGGCTCAGCACGTCGGAGTCGAGCTTGCCGGGGCGCTGGGTAATCAGACCCACCCCCATGCCAAACTTGCGGCCCTCACTCAAAATAGTGCGCAGAATCTGCTTACAGCGGGCAGGCTCGTGGGCCGGGGCAAAGCGGTGGGCCTCTTCGATCAAAATGAACACGGGGTAGGGCAGGTAGTTTTCATCGTCGGCGGTGATCTTGTCTTTGGCGGTGTTCATGCGGGCCTGGTAGCTCTGGCGCAGCACCGCCGCGCAGATCACCTGCTGCTCTTCCTGGCTAATTTCGTTCATTTGCAGCACCGTAACTTGGCCGGGGGTAAACAGGTCCTTGGGGGCCAGGTGCTGCACCCGATGAAAGTAGTCAGATCGCTCTAGTTTGCCCAGTTTCCACTCCAGAGCTGGGGCCGAGGAGCCAGTTTTTTCGTTCCCTTCGTCGTCGGTGGTGCGGTCTGACTCGTAGCAGGCAGAAATCAAATCCTGCACGTCCCAGCGGTGTTCACCAAACTTGTGTTTACCCAACAGGCTAAAGGCTTTGTTCAGAATGGCCTGCTGGCGATCGCTCATATCCGGCAGCAGGGTGAGAATGTCGTAGTAGTCCAACGACGACATGCGAATGCGAATCTCGTCGGGGGTGAGAATTTTCACCTCCGGGCTGTAGCCATCGTCGCTGGCAAAACTGGGGTGACCGCGCATGTCGGCCAGGGTGCCGTACTCACCGTGGGGGTCAAAAATCAGCACCGCCGCCCGGTTGTAGGGGCTGAGCAATTCTTCAATCAGCACCCCAGCCGTATAGGATTTACCGGATCCAGTACCCGCCAGAATCGCCATGTGGGTGCTGACCAGTTCCTTGACATCCAGCGCCACCGGCACTCGCCCACCGGGGCGCAGCAGCAGTGACCCAATGTGGGCCGAGCCCACGTCCTGGGGTTGTTTTTTGTTGATGATCTGGCGCAGGCCATCGTCATCGGCCAGGCAGACCTTGGCACCGGGGTTGGGGGCCAGGCGAGGGTTCATAAACCCCAGGGCCGGATGGAAGTGGCCGATCACATCCACCGTGACGGCGTAGATTTCGGGGTTGGGGTGGGCAAAACCCACCAGGGCCGCGATCGCCTCGGGGTCAATGTCAGGGTCGGCAAAAATGCGATCGGGCAGGTGATCGATCAGACAGCGCTCAGAGATCTTGCCCAAAATCTGAGCCCCAGGATTGTCCACTAAATCGACGGTGTAGTAGACAAACTCGCCAATTTTGACATAGCGGTTGTCGGCGGTAATGAACACGTACTGGTTGCCGTTTTCCCCCGGCCCCTTAACGGTGCCAATCACTGGAGCCGCTGCCGCCTGTGGTGACCGTGCCATAGAACCCCCCTAGAAAATGCTGCCGCCCGTTGCCGCCACTATAGCCAGGGACTTGAGTCCCTAGCGCGGGCTTCATTAATACTAATGTCCTGCTGGCGATTAGGGTAGAGGCAGGAGCATCGGGATGCAAAAAGATATAACTCCCGGTGCGCTCATTAGCCCTAACCTAATTGGCTGACCTCACTCAAAAATGAGCGCACCGGGAGTGGGTGAGTCAGTGAAGTGGCTAACGCGGTGGAACCCAGGTGCGCATAACGCGACCGGGTATCTCCTTCCCCAGCCAGGGCGTATTGGCCGATAACGAGCACAGGGTTGAGGGCGTAACCGTCCAGTTCACCGCCGGGTCAAACAAAATCATTTCGGCAGGCTGCTGAGCCTGAATCGTTGGCGGGGTTTGGCCCCAGCACGCAGCAGGCTTTGTGCTCAGCGCCTGCACCAGCGTCAGCGGCGACCAGTCGCCGCTGGTGACCAAGGTCTCCCACAGAATCCCTAACGCCAGCTCTAGGCCAATCGCCCCCGCTGGCGCGGAGGGAAAGCCGACGGTCTTGTCTTCGTAGGTGTGGGGCGTGTGGTCGATGGCGATCGCATCGACCACCCCCGCCTTCATCCCAGCAATCAGCGCGGCCTGATCCTCGGGATTGCCCAAGGGCGGAGCCAACCGCAGGTTAGGGTCGTAGTCGCGCAGATCCTGAGCGCTAAACAGCAGGTGCATCCAGGTCGTGCTGGCGGTGACGGGCAGGCCCCGCTCCTTGGCCTGACGCACGAGTTCGACCCCGCGCCCGGTGGAAATACGCATCAAGTGCAAAGGAGTACCCACCTCTGCCACACACTCCAACAACGCCGCTAGGGCCGCCGTTTCGGAGCTGACCGGGTCGCCCACCAGGCCGTAGATCAGCGAGAAAGGCCCTTCGCGGGCGACGCCCAGGTCTCGCAGGGTGCGATCG
>JAIXUR010000534.1 GCA_027483425.1 Cyanobacteriota bacterium
ATCTTGACCGCCCAGTAGCCCACTTGATCCCAGGGCAGAGAGTAGCCGGTGACACCGAAAGTCACGGTGATCACAGCCAGCACGACGCCCGTCACCCAGGTCAGTTCACGGGGTTTCTTGAAGCCGCCGGTGAGGTAGACCCTAAACACGTGGAGAATCATCATCAGAACCATCATGCTGGCTGACCAGCGATGGATAGACCGAATCAGCCAGCCAAAGCTGACGTCGGTCATCAGGTATTGCACAGAACTAAAGGCTTCAGTGACCGTAGGCTTGTAGTAAAAGGTCATGGCAAACCCAGTGGCGAACTGGATCAGGAAGCAGGTCAGGGTAATGCCACCCAGGCAATAGAAAATATTGACGTGGGGCGGCACGTACTTGCTAGAGATATCGTCGGCCAGGGCCTGAATCTCTAGGCGCTCGTTAAACCATTGAAAGGCCTTAGAGTCAGTAACTTGCTTGGTAAACATGAAGCGGGTAACTCTATATATCAATAATTGCCGTCAATGAAAAATGTAACATAGCCGTAATGGCAACGCTAAATTCTCCACCAAATTCTCTACTACAGATTCTAAGCCCTGGGGGAGCGTCTCGCATGGTCAGTCACTGGGAGCTTTGAGAAAAGGGGGCTACAGGCCCATGCCACGGCCCATTGAATGATGAGAAGCCGCTCCTAGACCTGCAACATTTTGTTACATACGGGGCTCGGCGGCGACACTAAAGCTTTCAGTAGCCCAGGGCCTGACGGTCTGGCCCCTTGGACTCGCTCACCCTAGCGCCAGACCCCGGACGGTAGAATCCCAGCCTGTGCAGAACCCTAAACTACAGAAAACTTGGCCACAATAAACTAATGTGTAGCGCTAGTCCAATGGTGGGGGCTATCGTTGATTCTTAATCAAGGCCCGCTTGGGGCCACCCATGACCACACCACCAATGACCACAATGGGGCGACCACCCCAGCCTTCACAATCCGGGTGATCGCCCGCCGTTGCCTCCGCACCATGATCAGATCTCTGCTGCGTCTTAGTCTTATTTTCCTTTGCTTGGTTGGGCTGTTGGTCGGCGGGGTATCGGTCGGCCCGGCCCTGGCGCTTACCGCCGAGCAAAACCTGGTGGCAGAGGTATGGCGTATTGTGAATCGGGCCTACGTCGATGAAACCTTTAACCATCAAAACTGGTGGTTTAACCGTCAACGGACGTTAGATCTCCCCTTGGCGAGTCGGGACGACACCTACAAAGCGATTCAAGACATGCTGGCGGGGCTAGAAGACCCCTACACCCGACTCCTGCCCCCTAGTCAGTATCGCAGTCTGCAAACCAGCACCGCTGGGGAGCTGACCGGAGTAGGGCTGCAAATTTCTAAGGATGAGCACCCCGGCTGGCTGCGGGTGATTGCCCCGATTGAAGGCTCGCCCGCCGAGCAGGCCGGTATTCAACCCCAAGATATCGTGCTTGAAATTGATGGCTTCGCCACACTGGATCTGACGCTGGATGAGGCCGCTGCCCGCATGCGGGGGCTACAGGGCACCACCGTTACCCTGCAGTTGCGCCACCCTGAGGAGGCCACGCCCCGCCAGGTCTCCCTGACTCGGGATGTGATTACCCTCAACCCGGTGGTGTCGGCGCTTAAAACTACGCCCATTGGCATGCGGGTGGGCTACCTGCGGCTGAGTCAGTTTAACGGTAACGCCGTGGAGAAGTTGGCGGACGCCATCAACACCTTGGCAGATCAGGGCGCGGAGGGATACCTCCTGGATCTGCGCAACAACCCCGGTGGATTACTCCAGGCAGGGATTGAAATCGCTCGCCTGTGGCTGCCCCAGGGCACCATTGTCTTCACGGTTAACCGCCAGGGCATTTTAGATAGCTTTGAGGCCTTTGGTCAGGCGATTACCGATGCTCCGCTGGTGGTATTGGTCAACGAAGGCACCGCCAGCGCCAGCGAAATTTTGGCCGGTGCCCTCCAGGATAATGGCCGCGCTACGCTGGTGGGCAGTACCACCTTTGGCAAAGGCTTGATTCAATCGCTGTTTGATCTATCGGACGGGGCGGGGCTGGCGGTGACCGTAGCCAAGTACGAAACCCCAGCCCACCACGACATCAATAAGCTGGGCATTACTCCCGATCGCATCATCGCCAGCGTGCCCCTCAACCGCGATACCATCGCCACCGAGGCTGACCCCCAGTACGAGGCGGCCCTGGAGATGCTGAGCCAAGCAACGGTAGTCGCCAGTGCCTCTTAAACCAGTGTCGCTTAAATCAGAGCCCACGCCACCCGTGCCACCTAAGGCCAGTCGCTCCTACCATGACCCCCTGCATGGTGCGATTACCCTCCACACTGGCGACCCCGATGAGGCCCTGCTGACGCAGTTGATTGATACGCCGGCCTTTCAGCGACTGCGTCGGATCCGTCAGCTTGGCCCTGCCAGTCTCACCTTTCATGGAGCAGAAAGTTCCCGTTTTACCCATTCGTTGGGGGTGATGGCGATCGCCCGTCGCGCCTTTGATCAGCTCCAGCGGCGCTACCCCGACCTGGCCCCCCACCGAGCCACCGTGCTGGTAGCCGCCCTGCTCCACGATATTGGCCACGGCCCCTTTAGCCACACCGCCGAGGAGGTGTTTGGCCTCCAGCACGAGCACTGGACCCGCCGCATGATTCGGGATCTGCCAGAGATTCACGACGCCCTAGAGAGCCGGGCGGCGGGCTTAACCGAGGCGGTCGATCAGGTCTACACCCACACCCACCCGGTGGCCCTGGTCTGGCAATTGGTGTCGAGCCAGCTCGACTGCGATCGCCTCGACTATCTGCTGCGCGACAGCTACTTTACCGGGGCCAGCTATGGCCAACTCGATCTCGATCGCATTCTGATGGCGCTGCGGTTTGAACCCAGCAGTGGTCGCCTGGTGATGGCCCACAAGGGCATGGCGGCGATCGAGCACTACCTGGTGGTGCGTCACTTTATGTACGCCCAGGTGTACAACCATCCCAAAAATATCTCCGTCACCTGGCTGCTTGAGCGGGCCTTTGATCGGGCTCGCACCGATCTGCACATGGGCAAGATCGAGGCCGACCCCACCGTTACCGCCTGGCTGCTGGCCCCCGATCATCCCCTGGTGCTAGACACCTACCTGGCCGGAGACGACATTGTCTTTACCTATCACCTGCAACGGTGGCGGCACAGCCCCGACCTGCTCTTAGCCGACCTGTGCCGCCGCTTTTTAGACCGCGACCTGCTTAAAACCCTAGAAGTAACCCGGCTGACAGCGGATCAACAAACCGACCTACTAGCCGCCGTGCGCACCCATCTGGAGCAGCAGGGCTATAGCGCCGATTACTACAGCGGCCTGCGGCGCACCTGGAGTCGGGGCTACACCACCTATAACCAGGGCATTGATCTGCACATCGACAACGCCTTTGTGGATATTAAAACCCTATCGCCCCTGGTGCAGGCGCTCAGCCAGTCCTACGAGCGCACCTGGCTGCTCTATCCCAGGGAAATTCACCCCTGGCTGCGGCAGACCTGGACGGCCTACAGTCCTGGGGCCGGAGAAGGGGGGTGATTTAGATGGTTCCCGCTGGCTATAACAGGGGCTGAGACATTCGCAACGCATCAATATCCAGCGTTTGCAGGCGATCGTAGGCGCGATCGATGGTGCGCTGCCCGCGCAGAAAGCCCGTGCTGGCCCCAGGGCACAGGTGGGCCAGGGTCTCGGCGGAAAAGCGGGTCTTGAGGGCCTCTACCTGCTGGAGTTGACGCGGCCAATGGAAGGTTTTAGCCAAGCGCAGAGGGGCGGGGTCACCGGCCTGATTGGGCAGCAGGTGCCGCCCCGTAAACAGTACGCCACCGTAGGCGCTGTACAGGAGGCAGGATGACCCTGGCGAGTGGCCAGGAGTCCAAAACGCTTCAAGGGCAGGACTAAAGCTAAACCGATGGTGAAAGGGGGTGGTCGGGGTATCGGGCAGAAGATAGGCTTCCTGCTCCTGGATCACCACGGCGCAGTCCAAGGTTTTTTGGAGGGTCGCCGCTCGGCCCAACCCGCCCCGATGGGTGATAAACAGCCACTGCACCCCACCCTGGGCGACCAGCCACTCACGGTTGCCCTGATCCCAGGCGGGCGCATCGATGAGCAGATTAGCCGGTTGACCCCCAGGGGTGTTGTTTACAATAAAGTAGGCCGTGCCTCCCTGGGTGTCTCGGTTCGGCGCAAAGGCATAGACGGTATCCAACACCGATCGCGGCGGCTTGAAGCTAGGAGACTGAGGAGACGGAAGCGAGGTTGACGCGGCGGTCATAGGATCGGCCAAAGACGGGGGGTGAGAGGGGGCCAAAGACGCGGTGAGGGCCGGGGTGAAGGACAGGGTGAGAAATATCGATGAAACGCCTATACTAACTGAATCCCGCCGTTCTGTCTGGGCCAATTTTTCGGGGCTAATTTTCAGGGGAGTCTACCCTGGCTCCGACCGACTTCGACCGACTTCCATACGTTGCACTCCAATGGCTACTCGATGGTGTTTTTCTGGCTCCTGGTTTTAGGTCTGATGACCTACGTGCTGCTTCAGCGCAGCGTCAGCCGCATTACCCGCACCCCGGTGTGGTTGCTGTGGCTAGTGATGATGCTGCCAGCCCTTGTTCTCACCGCCTGGGTCTTGGTCAACGGCAGCGCAGCCCCGGTGCCCAATGGCCTGCTACTGGCGCTGTTTATCACCTGCCCGCTGCTGTACTGGGCCTTAATTCAAAAGGGTCGAATTCCTGTGCCCCAGGTGGCCCAGGCTGAGCCTGCTGACCCCAAACCCTCGCTACCAACCCCTGCTCAGCCTGCCCTGCGGCCCATCGACAAAGATGAAGAAGCCATGCTCCAGGGCTGCTTTCCCTGGTCGGTGTACTATCTGCAAAACATTGAGTACCGCCCCCAGGCCATGATTTGCCGAGGCCAGCTGCGGGCGTCGCCCACCGTGGCCTACGACACCGTGCGGGAGAACATTCGCCGCCACTTTGGCGATCGCTTTTTAGTGCTCTTTCAAGAAGGCCTCCAGGGTAAGCCAGTGTTTGCCCTGGTGCCCAATGCCAAGGCTGAGGGAAGCGATCGCACAACCCTGGCCCGGCCCGGACTGGCCCTGGCACTGCTTCTCGTCACACTCTTTACCACCACCGCAGTGGGCACCTACCTGGCCGGCGTCACCGAAACCCAGCTCCAGGAAACCCCTACCCTGCTGTTGCGCGGTCTACCCTACGCGATCGCGCTCTTGGTCATTTTGGGCTGCCATGAGATGGGGCATTACTTCATGGCTCGCCGCTACGGCATGCAGGTCACCCTGCCCTACTTTATTCCGGTACCCTTTTTTCTCGGTACCCTCGGGGCATTTATTCAAATGAAATCGCCGGTACCAAACCGTCGCGCCCTGTTTGATATAGGCATTGCCGGGCCCCTGGCGGGGCTCGGGGTGGCCATTCCCCTGCTGCTGTGGGGGCTGGCCCACTCTACCGTGGTGCCCATTCCCGAAGAGGGCGCCAGCCTGCTAAATTTTGAGGCCCTAGACCCCAAAGCATCCCTGATGCTGACGCTGATGTCCAAGCTGATGCTGGGATCAGCGGTTGCGGCCGACCAGGCGCTTCACCTGCACCCGGTGGCGATCGCGGGCTGTCTGGGCTTGGTCGTCACCGCCCTCAACCTCATGCCCGTGGGCCAGCTTGACGGAGGCCACATTGTCCACGCCATGTACGGCCAACGGGTGGGCGGCGTGGTGGGCCAGGTGGCTCGGCTCCTGGTGTTTGGCCTTGCCCTGGTACACACTGAACTGATGATTTGGGCTATTTTGCTGTTCTTTATTCCGGCGGCAGACCAGCCAGCCCTGAACGATGTCAGCGAGCTCGACGATCGCCGTGATTTTCTGGGTCTACTGGCCTTGACGCTGTTAGTTATGATTGTGCTGCCAGCCCCCGGTATTCTCACCCGGCTGTTGTACTAGCCCTACGGCCCCTAACCGACTCCTTCGTTCTGGCTCTAGTTTTGGTAAATCGCCATGTCCCAAGACCTCACCCAGTGGATTGCCGAGGTGCGCACCCTCCAGCGGCAGCTAGCCGATACCCAAAAGGAGCGCGATCAGGCCTACAACAGCGCCGCTAACTGGCGTCGCCTTTACGAAACCGAGGCCCGCCAGCGGCGAGAGGAGGCGGCCGAATTCCAAACCTCCGCCGAAAGCCTCCAGCAGCAACTCTCCCGGTCACCGGGGGAAACCCTGGGGCAGGAACTCGCCGCATCTGATTCGCTCCAGGGCTTGCAGCAACGCCTCGACAGCCTAGTTCAGCGCTGCCAAGAGCTGACCCAGCGGTTGCAGGCCGAGCAAGCGGCCCATGCCCAGACCCGCCAAACGCTG
The DNA here is from genome assembly GCA_027483425.1 of Cyanobacteriota bacterium. Taxonomy (GTDB): domain Bacteria; phylum Cyanobacteriota; class Cyanobacteriia; order Phormidesmidales; family Phormidesmidaceae; genus Nodosilinea. Next base: position 6,377 of record JAIXUR010000534.1, read on the forward strand.
ACCATGGCCCTGGGCGATACCTTTGACGCCCTAAAGTAGTATTTGATGGCCCTGGCCTCTATCCTGAGGACGAGCTAACGGCTCTGCGGCGACGGCAAGTGTCATCTGTTACTTTCGCCAGGGCCGGCGGGTGCCCATTTCCGTTGCCGCTGACCAGCCCAGGTACAGCACCAGCAGCGCCACACCGCCTAGAAAGAGGCCAATATCGTCGGGCATCGGGGCACCTCCTGGGGGAATGCTGAGAACTACCGAGCAGCCACAAACCGCTCCCGAGCCAAGGTGCGCAGCCGCTGAATATCTTCTCGGCGGCTCACCGACAGGGGCACCGTGCGCTTAATCTCGCCGAGCAGTAGGGCCGTGTCGGGGGGGCGGTTTTCGTAAAGGGCTCGGTAGTGGGCGGTGATCACCGCCTGCTCAATTTCGGCACCGCTAAAGCCGTCGGTGGCCAACACTAGCTCGTCTAGATTAAAGGCGGTCGTGCCCTGCTGGCGGCGACCCAGGTGAATCTGTAAAATGTCGCGGCGTTCGTCGACCTCGGGTAGGTCGACAAAGAAAATTTCGTCGAATCGGCCCTTGCGCAGTAACTCCGGTGGAATCGCCGACAGATCGTTGGCAGTGGCCACCACAAAGATTTCCTGGGACTTTTCTTGCAGCCAGGTGAGAAAGGAGCCAAACAGGCGACGGCTCAGTCCACCATCGGCCTCACCGCTGGTTTGGCCCATGCTTTTTTCGATTTCGTCGATCCAGAGAATGCAGGGAGCCATGGTCTCGGCCAGGGTAACGGCGCGGCGAAAGTTTTTGTCTGACTCGCCCACGTACTTGTCGTAGAGGCGTCCGGCATCGAGCTTGAGCAGGGGCAACTGCCACTGGCGGGCGATGGTTTTGGCCGCCAGCGACTTACCGCAGCCCTGAATGCCCACAATCAAAATGCCCTTGGGAGCGGGCAGGTTGTACTGGCGGGCCTGGGGCATGAAGCCGACCTTAGCATAGCCCAGCCAGCGTTTGAGGCCCTCAAACCCGCCCAGTTCGGCCAGATTAGTCTCGGGGGGAAAGTAGTCTAGCAGCCCCTCTTCGCGAATCACCCGGGCCTTGCGCTCGAGTACTCGGGGCACGTCGTCGGCATTGAGCTTGCCGTCCTGCAGAGCGGCGTAGGAAACTACCTTGCGGGTTTGGCTCAGGGTCATTCCCTGGAGGGCTTTGACCAGGGCCCGAATATCCTCAGGGGTCAGCTCCACGTTGACACGTCCCTTGAGGGCCCGTACCACCTCAGAAACTGTGGTGTAGAGTTCTTCTGGGTCGGGTAGCTTGAGGTCGAGATACACCGCGTCGTGGGCAATCTCCGGGGGCAGGGCAGGGCCGCTACCGCTGATCACGAGGGTGGAACGATGGTGGGAAAATTGCGCTGTCACCTCTCGAAACTGCCGGGCTACCACCGGGTCGGTGAGGTGGGGGGCAAAGTCTTTGAGCCAGTAGATCGCCTTAAAGTTAATGTCCTGAATATGGCGCAGCATATCCAGGGGCTCGGCGGTTTTGGGCAGGGCCTGGCCGCGCTTGGCTCCGGGGGGCGCATACTCGTTTTGCCAGCGGTGGTCGGGGCTGTCGGGCGATCGCATGAGCCCCTGGGCCACACTCCACTCAAACACCGCCATCTGCATATCGTTGCAGGCGGCGCTAATCAACCCCTGCACCCGTTCTTCTTCCACGGTGTCGATCACCACCACGGGGTGAAAGGAGGTCACCAAGGTCTGAAAGTATTCCACACTGGTTTTTAAAGACATGGTTGAGGGAAGAACGGCTAGGGCTAAGGTGCCCTATTTCGACCCATTTCCTGCACAGAGCCCCTGGGCTCCAGCCCATCACCGCCGGCCATGGCGGTTAACCCCTAGCCCCCCTCAATCCAGGACATCGATCCCCTGGCGGGCGTAGTGCAATCGCAGCTTGAGCCCCAGAGTGATCTGCTTCATCAACCAGTAAAGACTGGCCAGAATGATGAACGTCACCCCCATGACGGCCACCGGGCGTTTAGAGGTCAGTACATTGAGGGTTTCGGCTAGCACGCTGGCCGGGTCGACCACGATATCCCAACTGTTTAGCCGCAGAAAGCGTCCCAGGTAAATGCCGACGGCGCAGAGGCCATGAATGATCAGTTCCACGGGCAAAATCAGCGCCTTGGCACCGTGACGTTTGAGATAGCTGGCCAGGTTGAGGATTGAAATCACGTAGGCTTCAAACCCCAGCACGATCGCGACGGTATGCATGGGGATAAACACCAGCGCCACCACCCACACGGGAATTTGCCCCGAACTGGTGCCCCGAATAATGTGAATGATGTCGGTGAGCACGTAGGGGGCATTGGGCAGAAAGGCAAAAAAAGCCACTAGCCCTGTCCACCAGGCCAGGCCTCGAGCGCTCTGCTGCTTGCGAAAAATAACGATACTCATGGCCGCCGCCAGGATCGTGACGACGATCAGCCAGAGCAGTTGCAGCTGGGTAACGCCCCCCCCGTGGCCGACAATATTGGACCACCCTCGGGCGACCCGAGGCAGGCGGGGCCACAGCCCTACCACCCCCACGACCCCCAGCAGTAGACAGGCCCCCAGCCACCAACCGCGAGGAATGGCCTGGCGACGAAACAGACCATAGCTCAGCAGCAGTGGAATAAAGGCCAGAAACAGGTTCCACCAAATCCAGCCGCTGTAGACGTTGTTAAAGGCACTGGCAATATCGAGCAGGAGCGATCGCATGGGTTCTCAATTCCACATCTTGGGGGCGTTTGGCAAGGACACCTTTGAACTCGATGCTGTCCTGCGACAGGCTGTATTGGGCCAAGGGCCAATCCTCTCTGGGTTAGGTAGGAATGGGGATACGCTAAAGTAATTCTTAACACAGCCTTTCCCAAGGAAAAGCCGCTAGACCTACTCTAGGGGCATAGCCCCGCTATAGTCACCTCACTCCACCTCCCGACTGTACTTCACCCTTATAGATATCGTCATGGTAGACGCACCAAAGCGCCAGGGAAGCACCACCGAACATTTGCTGGGGAACCAGCACTACAAGGCCTCGGCTCAGTGGCAAACCCTCTATGAAAACGACAAGCCCGTGGCCGAGCTGTTCCACGTCGCTTACACCATTACTGACGATAGCGCTGCCAAACGCCCCATTACCTTTGTGTTTAATGGCGGCCCCGGGGCGGCCTCGGCCTACCTGCACATGGGTGCTCTAGGGCCGCGCCGGGTGGTGTTTAACCCCGATGGCAGCCTGCCCCGTCCGCCAGTACAGGTGGCCGACAATGGCGAAACCTGGCTGAGCTTTACCGATTTAGTCTTTATTGATCCCCTGGGCACAGGCTTTAGTCGGATCTTGCCTAGGGAGGCTGAAAAATCCGATCAGCCCGATGACAAAGCCGCCGGTAAGCCCAAGGATAAACCTGACGATAAAGCCAAAAAATTCTGGACAGTCGATCGCGACCTCAACGCCCTGGGCGAGTTTATTCAGGGCTACCTCTCTGCCCACCACCGCTGGTTATCGCCGATCTTTATTGCTGGCGAGAGCTACGGCGGCTTTCGGGTAGCTAAGCTCTGCCGCAAGCTTCAGCAAGATTACGGGGTCGGCCTGTGCGGGGCCATTCTGATTTCGCCCGTGATGGAGTTTATGCTGCTGGAGGGCAGCGACTACAGCCTTAGCGGCTGGGCTACGGTCATTCCGTCGATGGCGGCTACGGCGGTGTATCACGGACGAGTGACCACCACCGACAGCCCCACCACCCACGGGGCCAAGGCCGCCGATTTTGCCCGCAAAACGTTGATCCCGCTGCTGGCCCTGGGCAGCACCGCGCCTGAGGAAGAGCAGCAGCGGGTTTTCGACCAGCTGGCCGAGTTGATTGGTCTACCCCCGGAGGTGGTGCAGCGTCACCGGGGCCGCATCGACATTACCGTATTTGCCCGTGAGCTGCTGCGTCACCAACAGCACATTTTGGGCCTCTACGACGCCTCTGTCACCGCCATCGACCCCTTCCCCGATCGCCTGCTCAACGCGGGCACTGATCCAACCCTGGAGGGTATCGATCGCCTGTTTACCGGGGCGATTAACAGCCACCTCCGCTCTACCCTGGAGGTCGACACGACCCTCACCTACAATTTGCTCAGCTTCGAGGTATTTAAAGCCTGGGAATTTTTGCCCGAGAGTGACTACCGGCAGGGTTTTGTGGGCTCCGTAGATGACCTGCGGGTGGGCATGGCCCTCAACCCCTACCTTAAGGTCTACATTACCCACGGTATCTACGACCTGGTGACCCCCTACTTTTCGTCGAACCACTTAGCCGATCTCATGAATCTCAACCCTGAGCTCCGCCCCAACCTCACCCTGCGCCATTTCCAGGGAGGCCACATGTTCTACACCTGGGATGAGTCGCGGCGGCTGTGGTGGAAAGATATGCGGGGATTCTACCGACAGGTCGTGGGGCGTTAGAATCCCTGCCAGTTAGCCCGCGCTTCACTTTCCTGGCATGCCCTCTGTCCCCCGTTGTATAGCCTGAGCCCAAAACCCAAAAAAACCGACAAACCCAGACGGGCTTGTCGGTTGGTTGTGTGTTCCCTGTAGATGACTCGGCTAAAGTTGAGTCAAGATTAGTATCCCTGGAAGGTTTCCGGAAATCTAGCTGATTTGTCACCGCCCCTGGTGAGTTTGATCACAAGGCTAGGTAATTTAACGGTTGCCGCAGTTGGGGTTACATCGCTAGCTGTAAAGACTCCTCAAAACTGGATTGCGCCCCGGTAGCTTTGGGGCAAAAATAGGGTGCGGTGAGCCAATGCTATCTAAAGGATAACGCCATGACTGATTCATCCATGGGCTCAGCCGAAGCCCTCGCCAGTATTGCCATGGTGGCGATCGCCGCCGATGGCTACATGGCCGAGCAGGAGGGCCAAGACATGACCATGCTGCTATCGCGGATGTCGCTCTTTAGCAGCTACTCTAGCGATGCTCTCAACCATCTGTTCGATCTCCTGCTCGATCGCCTCAAGCAGGAGGGGCCAGGGATATTGGTCAGTGAGGCTAAGGCCGTCCTCTCTCAAGAGATGCGCGAGACGGCCTTTGCGATCGCCACCGACCTGGTCCTATCTGACCGCACCGTTACCCCCCAGGAGCAGGCGTTCCTCGAAGACCTGTATCGTATTCTGGATATTCCCAGCACCACGGCCCAGCAAATTGTGCAGGTCATGACGATTAAAAACCGGGGCTAGTGCAGCGTCAAGCCTATGATTGCGGTTCCTAACTACATCAGTACTGACGAATATCTCACGCTCGAGCGCCAGAGCCCCATTCGCCATGAGTATCGACGCGGCCTGGTGTACGCCATGGCGGGCGGCACCGATAACCACGATCGAATTGCGTTTAACTTGCTTAAGCTAATTGATAATCATCTGGGTAATGCCTCTGACTGCCGGTTTTACTCCGGCAATGTCAAGGTCAATTATCGAGATAACTTCTACTACTACCCCGATGCATTTGTGACCTGCGATCCGCGCGATCGCGGCGATCGCTACGTCAAGCGGTATCCGAAATTGGTCGCAGAGGTGCTGTCATCTAGCACCCAAGATTTTGACCGAGACGAAAAATTTGCCGACTACCAACAACTGGACTCCCTGGAAGAATATGTCTTAATTGCCCAAGATAGTCAGCGGGTAGAGTGTCGCCGTCGCACGAAGGGGAATGGCTGGGAAACCGTGGTCTATCAGCTGGGCGATGCGCAGGGCGCTCCCGGCGGCGATCGCGTTGTGCTCACCAGCATTGGGCTAGACTTTGACCTGTCTGAGCTCTATCGCGGCCTTGACAGCGTTTAGCCTATTCGCTCCCTTCCTTTGCTGTGCGTTCAAACCCGAGCTGAATCAGCGTATCCACCAGTTCCTCAAAGGAGACCCCGCTGGACTCCCACATCATCGGGTACATGCTAGTGGCGGTAAAACCAGGCAGGGTATTGATCTCGTTGATCAACACTTCCCCGGTCGCCTCTACATAAAAGAAGTCGACCCGTGAAATACCGGCGGCATCTACCGCTTGAAACGCCCTCACCGCCATGGCTTGAATCCGGCGAGCCACATCGGCGGGCACCTGGGCCGGAATGGTGTGCTGCGACTGGCCGCTGGTGTATTTGGTGTCGTAGTCGTAGAAGTCGCTCTGAAAGGTGATTTCACCCAGCAACGAAGCCTTGGGGTTATCGTTGCCCAGCACGGCACATTCCACCTCCCGAGCCACCACCCCGGTTTCGACAATGATGCGGCGATCGTAGCTGGCGGCACTGTCGAGGGCGGCTTCCAGCTCTTTGCGGGTGGTGGCCTTGGCAATGCCCACCGATGAGCCCAGGTTGGCGGGTTTGACAAAGCAGGGGTAGCCTAGCTCCACCTCGATGCGATCGCATAGTTTCGGAAACACGCAGGGGTTAGACCACACCTCAGCCCGGCTCACGGCCAGATAGGCGACCTGGGGTAGCCCGGCCTGGGCAAAGGCGGCTTTCATGGCAATTTTGTCCATACCCAAGGCTGAGCCCAGCACCCCAGACGCCACAAAGGGCTGCTCCATGAGGGTAAAGAGACCCTGGACGGTGCCATCTTCACCGTTGGGGCCGTGGAGCACTGGAAACCAAATATCCACATCATCGATCTGATCAAACCGGGGGAGCCGTTGGCTAGGGGTAGTCACCGCCGGGTTGGCCAGCGCATGGGGGGGCACCCCTGCCTGGAGCACCGCCTGGGCCGTTTCCCCGGCCTGCCAGACCCCATCTTTGCGAATGTAGACCGGCAGCACGGCGTATTTTTCACTATTGGTGCCGCTGGCTAGGGCCTGGGCGATCGCCTGGGCCGAGCGAATCGATACCTCGTGCTCCCCTGAACAGCCGCCAAACACTAGCCCTACCGTTACTGCCATGGTTGTCCTACCTTCGCGTCAATTGCGGATAGGGTATCACAGCAGGCCAGACTGGCAGTCTTCTGGGTCAAAAGATTGGCCCTCGAGACCCTGGCCCACCCCAAGGCAAAAAAAAGCTCTGAGATCCCTCCAGGTACCTCAGAGCTTAACAATCAGGGTGCATCTACCTCTCTTTAATACGCAGGTTGGGAAGGACATCCGGAGGGTTGGCAAACATTTTGTTGCGAGTCGCCGCGAGTTAGTCGGCGGCAACGCTGAGCTCAATTAAATTGCCGTCTGGATCGCGGATGTAGAGCGATCGCAGGGATCCAGTAGCCCCCGTGCGGGGCACTGGCCCCTCGACTAGAGCTATCCCCAGGCGCTGAAGATGGGTCTGGGCAGCTTCCAGGGGTGGGGCGATCAAAAAGCACAGATCCGCCGAGCCCGGTGTGGGGGTTTTGGCGTGGGGGACGAAGGAGCGCCCTACGGCGTGGAGATTGATCTTCTGGTGGCCGTAGCGCAGCGCCGTGCGGCCCACTCCAAAGGTAATCACCTCCATGCCCAGTACCCGTCGATAAAATTCGCAGGTGCGAGCGATATCGGCCACGGTCAGAACCAGATGATCGAGGCTCGTAAGGGTGATCATGGTGACTCTCCGTGGGGGTGAATGAGCGTTGAGCCCCAGGACCGGGAGTCACCCCAGCCTTGGGTATCGAATGTCGGGATGTTCTTTTCTAGAAATGACCTTCAGGAATATTTAATTGGGGCCGAAGTGCGGTCTGTTGGCCATCACGGTGGATAATGCCATTGAATACGGTGTGGCAGAGTGCGCGGTGAAATATTTTTTTCTTTCCGATGGTTGGGTAACGGGCCGGGTATGGGAGTTTGGTGGCCTATGGAATGAACTGGGCTGGCAGCGCAAGCCCCATCTTCGCCGCCTGAATCTGTCGATTCAAGAGCAGGGGGAAACCCTATGGCTCTATCAGGTGGAAGAGACCGTGCTGATGGTAGAGGTGATGCCCGAAAGCGAACCTAGCCAGCAACCCATTGGCCAGGTGGTTCTCAAACGCCTGATTACCGCTGACCAGGTGATTGAGCTGCTCTGTGCGGTTCCCTAGCCCTCACTCCTAGACGCCCCCTGTGTCTCCCCCTATATCCCTTAGAAAGGGCTATGGGAAGGGCTAAATTGACGCTTCAGTGGGGCACTAATCCCCCTAGACTGGAGAGTAACCATAGCGAACTCTAGGTCTAGGATCTAGACCGAACGGTTTGATCTGTATTCCCTCCGCATTTTGAGGACATAGGGCGTTGGCGGTTTTAGCAATTGCGTTGCTGTTGGTGGCGGCTTACCTCCTGGGTTCGCTCCCCACCGGGTACCTGATCGCCCGGTGGATGAAAGGTATTGACATTCGACAGTACGGTTCAGGGGGCACCGGGGCGACCAACGTGCTGCGAACGGTGGGCAAGGGGCCGGCGATCGCGGTGCTGATCATTGACCTGCTCAAAGGGCTGCTAGCGGTGCTGTTGGTGGGTCTAGCCTGGCCCCAGGTGTTGGCCCTGGCGACAGAAGGGTCCCTCGTCCTGGACTGGCAATCCTGGGTCACCATGCTGGCGGGGGTACTGGCCGTTGTGGGCCACAGCAAATCGGTGTGGATTAATTTTACCGGTGGCAAATCAGCCGCCTCGGGCCTGGGGGTACTGCTGGGTCTGGCCTGGCCCGTGGCCCTAGGGGCCGCCGCCACCTTTGGGCTGACCCTGGCCCTAAGCCGCATTGTTTCCCTCAGTTCCATGGCGGCCGCGATCGCCACCGTCATTCTGTTGGCCGCGACGGGCCAGCCCCTGCCCTACGTGGTGCTGGGGAGTCTGGGGGCGCTCTACGTCATTCTGCGCCACCGCAGCAATATCGATCGCCTGTTGGCCGGTACCGAACCGCGTCTGGGGCAGCCACCCTCCCAGCCCAACAGTTAAGGAGATTTCTAGAAAAGAAGATACCCCCCTGTAGGGGCGCAGAGCCCTGCGCCCTGGCCAGGAATCAAAATTCGTCGGTATTTTTGTGGCCAGAATTGTCCCCCTGTAGGGGCGCAGGTCGGAGCATGGCCCGATAGTGCGCCACGGTTCCCCTAAGGTTCGGCGATTGACGAATCTGAACCTACGACGGATTGATCCTCGAGGCGCTGCTGGCGTCGGGTCTGTAACGCCAGCAAAATCTGCTGGTGGCGATCGCGGCTGATCGGGTAGCGGTAGCAAAACCACAGCCCCCCCGCTAACAACACGGCGGGTAGGGGGCCGATCAGCAGGCGAATGGCGCTCAGGGCAGCGGCGGGCTGGGTATTGGCCGTGGCCACGTACCCCGTGATGCTGAGGATCTGCCCCGAAATAAATAGCGCCAGCGCCAGCCCCAGCTTTTGCAAAAAGACCAGGGAGCTGAAATAGAGCCCCTCCCGCCGCAGGCCGGTATTGAGTTCATCCAGGTCAATCACATCGGGCAGCATGGCAAAGGGCACCACGTAAAGCGTCGCCACCCCCATGCCGGCGATTACGCCCAGGGTATACATCCAGATCACCTGGCCCGGTTGCACCGTCGCCAAACCGGCCAAGGCCACCGCCGCCAGGGGCGCGCCCATGAGAAACACCGTGCGCTTGCCGGTACGCTTGGCCACCCAGTCCCAGACCCAGAGCATGGCGATCGCCGTACCCTGTACCGCCAGAGCCATCTGGGCAAAGTGGGTGGCGGGCAGACCCATCCAGGCCCCGACAAAGTAGGGGAGCATGGCGGCGGTCACCTGCACGCTCATCCAGCCACATAGGTAGAGGCCCAAAACCTGACGAAAAGCGCCGTTGCGAAACACCGTGCGGAGCTGGTGCAGTAGCGCCGGAGGCGCCCCATCGCCAGACAGCAAGGGCCGTCCCCGCTGCACCTGCCAGTAGCGGCGGTAGGTACCCCCGACACAGATCCCAATCACCACCAGCGCCAAACTAGCCGACAGCAGCCCCAATAATGCGTATTGACGAGCCGGATCGGCCACCCGAGCAAACACGACCTGGGCTCCGGCCAGGGCCAGAATACTGGCGCCAATGCTAAAGGCCGACTTCATCCCGATCAAGTCAGTGCGCTCGTCGTAGTCGTCCGACAACTCCGCCGCCAGCGCCGTGTAGGGCAACTGCACCGCCGTAAAGGCGGCAAAGGCAAAAATCGACAGCACAATGTAATAGGCAAATACCCCCATCTGGGTCGGGAAGGGGGGCACAACCCACAGCAGCACCGAACAGATGGCTAGCGGTATCACTCCGCCCAGCATCCAGGGGTAGCGGCGACCCAGGGGGGACACGGTGCGATCGCTGAGCCAGCCGATCAGGGGATCGTTAATGGCATCCCACACCCGACCAAACAACAGCACGCCCCCCGCCAGGGCCGGACTGAGACCCGCCACGGTGGTAAAAAAGTACAGGATAAAAAAGGCCGATAGGCTGGCGGGCACCGCCGCCGCCAGTTCTCCAACGCCGTAGAACACTTTTACCGATAGCGGTAGGGGCAATAGCTTACGCAACGGGAACGACTCCAGGGCAATAGGGGACATCATCCCATAGGTTTCAGCCAGCGCGATAAGATAGCGGCGATAGTCACCCAGAAGGATAGAGCCCGTGGCAAGGGTAATCACAACGGGCACCCAGGCCCTAGCGCTGGTGATCGTGATCGGCCTCGGGGCCTGCGATCGCCCTAGCCCGACCTCAGTTTCCCTCGACACCCCGACGGTACCCAGTGCCAGCGATGGGCCACCGCCGCCCCCCGATGGTGCTTTTCTCGGCCAAATGCCCCCCGATCAAACCAGCCAGCTAACTAGCCTGGGGGTAGAGGTCGTGGTGCCGGGGCAGGTGCCGCCCTCCTTTACCATTGCAGAGATGCGGGTCACCCAAGACGACCCCGACACCAGCTACCTGGTGGTCTACCAAAATGATCTCAACCAGTGCTTTGCCGTCGAGTTTGCCACCGAGGGCATGAGTGCCCCCCCGGTCACCGAAAGCCGCCTCCCCATCCAGCCGCCCCTGTTTGGCGACCAGGGCTACGTTCTCAACTACGGCCCTTTTGTCGATGACGGCACAGTAGCCCCATCCCCCGACTCCCACCTCTTTACCGACTGGATGCTGGGCCCCTCCGGTGCCTATCGACTGGTGGGAGCAACCTACATTGGGAGCTTGTTTGAAGGACTGCGAGGCTGCCAAGACGTCAGCCCCGAGGAGGCCGTCACCCTGGCCGAATCGTTGACGGTCCTGACCGCAGACCCCATGGGCGAATCCCCAGGCCGCTGAACTCAGCCCAGGGGGCTGGTTACATCAAGATCCTGGATGAGCCATGGGCTGGAACCATCTGATCCCGGTAACGTGCAAGAATAAATAGTTACCCACTGCATTCTGTAAACTTAGTAGGACGTTTGGCATGGCCGAGATTCAATTTGCCCGTGGCGTTGCAGAACCCGTCATTCCCGATGTTCGCCTTACCCGCGCCAAGGATGGTTCGGATGGGACGGCCACCTTTTACTTCGATCACCCCCAGGCGCTTTCCCAGGCGGGGATAGAAATTACCGGTATGTATCTGGTGGACGAAGAGGGTGAACTGGTCAGTCGCGACGTCAATGGCAAGTTCGTCAACGGTGAGCCCGCTGGCATTGAAGCCCTTTACGTCATGAAGAGCGAAGCCGATTGGGATCGCTTCATGCGGTTTATGAACCGCTACGCCGAGCGCAACGGTCTGGGCTTTACCAAAAGCTAGCGACCAGCCATGGCCCATCCCCAGTCCCTCGGTCGATCGGTGCGCTGTGCGGTGATTACCGTTAGCGATACCCGCACGGTGGAGAGCGATCGCAGCGGGCAGATCATTCAAGCGCTGCTCATAGCCGCTGGGCACCAGGTCCAGGACTACCGGATCGTGCCCGACGAGCCTGACCATATTCGCCGCCTCTGCCAAACCCTGGCCCAGCAGGCCGACGTTGACGGCATCATTCTCTCAGGGGGGACTGGCATTGCCCCCCGCGATACCACCTACGATGCCGTGGCCGCTCTGCTGGAGAAAACGCTGCCGGGTTTCGGCGAAATTTTCCGCTCCCTCAGCTTTCAAGATATTGGCTCCCGCGCCATGGCATCGCGGGCCGTGGCCGGGGTTTACCAATCAACCCTGATCTTCTCCCTGCCCGGCTCCAGGAAAGCGGTGACCCTCGCGATGGAGGCCCTAATTTTGCCTGAGCTTCCCCACCTGATCAGTCTCATGCAGACCTAATCTACCCCCTACCCCTATGACCTCCCCTCCGGCCCCGTCGTCCCAGTGGGCAAGCCTGCTCAAAAACCAGGGCACCTGGGTGGGATCCTTTACGCAGCTGTCTCCGACCGGAGAAATACGGCACGATACCCCCTCGGAGGTGGTGCTCGAGCCGCTCAACCAGGGCCAGAGCATGCGTCAAATCATTCGCCGGTACCCGGCCGATCAGCCGGTCAGCGAAACGGTGCTCGAGTACAGCTCCCTGGGGCGGGGGGTGCTGTTTTGTGAAACCGGCGCGTTTTCCCAGGGGTCGATACAGCGCAGCCCGGTGAGCGAGTTTGGTGCCGAGCTGGGGCTGATCGCGGGCCACGAGCGGTTGCGCATCGTCCAAATTTTTCCGAGTCAGCCCACCCTAGGTAGCCTGACGCTGATTCGAGAACACCTACAAGCCACTACCCCGCCCCCTCGCCCCAACCTCACCATTGACCAACTCCTAGGCACCTGGATCGGCGAGGCGGTCACGATATTCCCAGACTGGGAGCCCCCCCAAACCATGGCGACTCGCCTGGAGATTCAGTCCGTGGCTCCAGGAGCGATCGCCCAAACCCTTTGCTTTGGTAATTCACCGCCCATTCGTTCGGAAGGGATGGTGGCGGGAGACACCCTGGACTTTGACCAGGGTAGTCAACCGGTCACCGTGCGGTTCCTGCCGGGGGGGGCCTCAGTCACCTTCCCCACCGAAATTCGATCGGGTCAGCCGCTCTTTTTAGAAGCAGGCTGGTTAATCACCCCCGGCCTGCGGCAGCGGCTGATTCGCACCTACAATGCCCAGGGCACCTGGGTCAGCCTTACCCTGGTGCAGGAGCAAAAGGTCGTCTCCTAAGAGGATGTTTGAAAAGGGCATCCCCTGGTGCAATTAGCCCTCGGACTACCGCAAGTACCTTGAGGAATGGGCCACCTTTGCCCGCTTTCGCAGTATAAAGGCAGACTCCATCTGACTTTTCAAACACCCTCTAAGCCTGGGCTGGGAGGCCCATAAAGAAGATTATGAGCCTGGCAAATCCAGTCTTAGAGCACCAGTACAGTAGGGCTAAAAACCCGGTTTCTTCGTCGCTGCGCTAACGATATGACTTGAATTCTGGCCAAGAAACCGGGTTCTGTACCGACGTTCTAGAAGTCTTTGGCCATGCACCAGGGCGGTCACTCCCCTAAAGCGATCGGGCCATCACTGTGATAGCGACGGAGGTTGGCACCAAGCTTACGCAGTTTACCTTCCAGGTCATCGTAGCCGCGATCGAGGTGGTGCAGGCCCTGAATAGTGGTGGTACCCTTGGCCGCTAGCCCCGCTAGCACCAGGGCGGCCGAAGCGCGTAGGTCGGTCGCCAGCACCGGTGCACCCGAGAGCTGATGCACCCCTTTAATAATGGCGCAGTTGCCGTTGAGGCGAATGTCGGCCCCCATGCGGTTGAGTTCAGCCACGTGGCGCAGACGGTTTTCAAACACCGTTTCGGTAATCAGGCTGCTGCCTTCGCAGACGGCCATCAGCGCCATAAATTGAGCCTGCATGTCGGTGGGAAAGCCGGGGAAAGGGCCGGTTTGAATGTCGACGGGGGCAATGGTGTGGGAGGGCACGTAGCGCACCCGGTTGGGGCTGTCTATCACCACCTGTCCACCGATTTCCTGGAGCTTGGCAATGACGGCGGTGAGGTGCTCAGGAATAATCGGGGTGATGCTGATCTCTGACCGAGTGATGGCCCCGGCCACGAGAAAGGTACCCGCCTCGATGCGATCGGGAATAATGCCGTAGTCAGTACTGTGTAGGCTGGGCACCCCGCTAATCGTAATCGTGTTGGTGCCAGCGCCACGAATGCGCGCCCCCATCGCTCGGCAGAAGTTAGCCAGGTCGACGACCTCAGGCTCCTGGGCCGCATTTTCAATGATGGTTTCCCCATCGGCCAGGGTGGCGGCCATCATCAGGGTTTCCGTCGCCCCGACGCTGGGGTAATCGAGGTAAATTTTGGCCCCTTTTAACCGGCCGCCACTGCCGGGGACGTAGGCGTGAACCGTGCCATGCTCAATGTGCACATTGGCCCCCATGGCCTGTAACCCGCGCACGTGCAGCTCTACCGGACGCGCCCCGATCGCACAACCGCCGGGCAGGGGAATGCGGGCTACCCCCATGCGGGCCAGCAGCGGGCCGATCACAAAGAAACTGGCCCGGAGACGACTCACGACGTCGTAGGGCGCTTTGGTATGGGCAATGGTAGTGGCGTCAACCACCAGGGCATCGCCCTCGCGCTTGAGCTTAATTCCCAGGGCGATCAAGACCTCGCCCATGCGCTCAATATCCATGAGGTGAGGGATATTGCGAATGCGGCAGGGCTGAGAACAGAGCAGGGTACCGGCCATCACCACCAGGGCCGAATTTTTTGCCCCGCTGATCGTGACCTGGCCAGACAGGGGAGTACCGCCAGTGATCTCGAGGATAGCGCCATCCGCCTCGGCGACGGTGGTAGAGATTGGTAAATCAATGGACGTAACGATAGCGGTGTCCTCCACGGCTGATAACTCCACTTTTCCCGAATTTTCGTCTAGATTCTACTTGAAACCATCGATTTCGCCACAGCAATCTAGATTAACTTGCCAACTTAAGCCACATCAGGATAGCCGATCTGCTTAAAATCACGAAATCTTTTTTCAAAGGCTTGACTCTTGCTGCATCTCAGTGCATGATTACGAATCGCGGCGTTAATAACGCCCAGCCAGCGGAACTGGCGGAATTGGTAGACGCGCTAGGTTCAGGTCCTAGTGTTTGCAAAGACATCCGGGTTCAAGTCCCGGGTTCCGCATCTCATAGCCAGTGAACCTCAGACCTACTCTAGGGTCAATTTTCCATGCTGACTAGCCTGCAAAACCCCTTGGTCAAATCCATCCGGAAATTGCACCAGGCCAAAGCACGGCGATCGCAGGGTCAATTTCTCCTGGAAGGCACCCATCTGATCCAGGAGGCCTTGGCCACCGACTATCCCATACAGGTGGTCTGCTACACCCCCGCCTGGGAGCAGGCCCATGGTGACTTGGCCCTAGCCCTGGGACAGCGAGCTGAACGGGTGGAACCCGTTTCTGAGGCCGTGCTGGACGGTATGGCCACCACCCAGCATCCCGATGGGGTGGTGGCGGTGGCCCCCCTGATTCAGCGGGTTCCCGATTCCACCATCCACAGCGTGGGGCTGGTGGTCGAAACCCTCCAGGATCCCGGCAACCTGGGCACCCTTGTGCGCACGGCGGTAGCCGCCGGGGTCGATGGCCTCTGGCTCAGTACCGACAGCGTCGCTCCCGACCATCCCAAGGTGCTGCGGGCCTCAGCGGGGCAATGGTTTCGTCTGCCCCTGGCAGTGGTGGATGATTTGGGTCCGTTGCTGACGGGTTGGCACCAGGCCGGGGTGCAGCTGGTCGCCACCAGCCCCCATGCCGAGGTGGACTACTGGGCCGTCGATTTCACTCGACCGACGGTGATTTTGCTCGGCAATGAGGGGGCCGGGCTGTCTGAGCCCCTACAGCGTCAGGCCACGGTGCAGGTGCGCATCCCGATGGCGGCGGCGGTGGAGTCGCTGAATGCCGCCATTTCGGCGGCGCTACTGCTCTACGAGGCCCGGCGCCAGCGCAGTGAGCCACGCCCAGAGCCTTCCTAAATCAACCCCAGATCGCCCTGCCTAACAATTGGGAGTTGTCTGATTGCTCCCGGTGGTCAAGAATGAAGGGAAACTTTATCGTGGATAGCATCAGCCCACGGGGAGCTGATGCCTAGGACTGAGCTGGGGTAGATTGCCCTAACTCTAGATGAGCGACCTTAGACTTAAGGTCAGCTAATTAACCCTGTTTTGGACCACCTGTTCAGGAGCCTGCTGTGAGCGACGCATTTGACTACGACCTGCTAATTATTGGCGCTGGGGTGGGGGGCCACGGGGCCGCTCTCCACGCGGTGAAGCGGGGGCTAAAGACCGCCATCGTAGAGGCGGATGTGATGGGGGGCACCTGCGTCAACCGGGGCTGCATTCCCTCGAAGGCGCTCCTGGCGGCCTCGGGGCGAGTCCGGGAGCTGCGGAACGAACACCACCTCAAGGCCCTGGGTATTTCGGTGGGGTCTGTCACCTACGATCGCGAAGCCATTGCCGACCACGCCAAAAACCTGGTCAGCAAAATTCAGGGGGATATGACCAACAGCCTGACCCGACTGGGGGTAGACATTATCAAGGGCTGGGCGCGGCTGGCCGGAGAACAGAAAGTGGCGATCGCCACCGCCGAGGGCGAAAAAATCCTGACCGCCCAAGACATTATTCTGTCGCCCGGCTCGGTGCCCTTTGTGCCCCCCGGCATTGAAACCGACGGCAAAACCGTCTTCACCAGCGACGAAGCCCTCAAGCTCGACTGGCTACCCGACTGGGTGGCCATCATTGGCAGCGGCTACATTGGTCTAGAGTTTTCTGACGTTTACACCGCCCTGGGCTGCGAAGTCACCATCATTGAAGCCCTTGACCAGCTAATGCCCACCTTCGACCCCGACATTGCCAAGGTGGCCCAGCGGGTGTTGATTGCCCCCCGCGATATCGAGACCCGGGCCGGGGTGATCGCCCAGACGGTGACCCCCGGCTCTCCCGTGGTGATTGAGCTGGCCGATCGCAACACCCGCGAAGTGGTGGAAACCCTGGAGGTAGATGCCTGCCTGGTGGCCACCGGCCGCATCCCCGCCACCAAGGACCTGGGTCTAGAGCGGGTCGGCGTGGAGGCCGATCGCCGTGGCTTCATCCCCGTCGATGACTACCTACAGGTGCTGCGCAACGGCGAGCCAGTGCCCCACCTGTGGGCGATCGGCGACGCCACGGGCAAAATGATGCTGGCCCACGCCGCCTCGGCCCAGGGCATTCTCACCGTGGAGACCATCTGCGGCGAGCCCCGCGCCTTAAACTACCTGAGCATTCCAGCGGCAGCCTTTACCCACCCAGAGGTGAGTTTTGTGGGCCTCACCGAACCCGCCGCCAAGGAAAAAGCCGAGGCCGAAGGCTACGCCATCGACACCGTGCGCACCTACTTTAAAGGCAACTCTAAGGCCCTGGCCGAGGGCGAGTCCGACGGCCTCGCCAAGGTGATTTATCGCCAAGACACGGGCGAAATTCTGGGCGCCCACATCATTGGCCTCCATGCCGCCGATCTGATTCAGGAGGCCGCCAATGCGATCGCCCAGGCCCAGACCGTCACCGATCTGTCCTTCTGCGTGCACACCCACCCCACCCTGTCAGAGGTGCTCGACGAAGCCTTTAAACGAGCCGTGGTCGTGCCGGTATAACCTAGCTCGAGTAGGGTGGGCACGGCCCACCTTAACACCCCGCCTCAAACCAGTAGACATCGCCCCGGCCAGCCAATCCTCAATCCAGACAACCAAGGGCACTGCCCGCCCCATCCTCTAAAATCCAACATCAAAACTCCAAAATCGATGCAGATTCGCCGCCGCCCCCCCAACCCCGCTGTTGCGGTAAAACACTTGCAATACCAAATTAAATCCGCCGATGCCGAGCCCCAGCACATTTTAGAAAAAATTGTTTGGCACAAGGAAACCGAGGTGGCCCAACTGCGAGAGCGGTTGCCCCTGGCCGATCTCCAACGCCAGGTGCTGGATGCTCCCCCCGTTCGAGACTTTGTGGCCGCCCTGCGGGACAGTCGCATCACTCCGGCCCTGATCGCCGAGGTCAAAAAAGCGTCCCCCAGCCAGGGGGTGATCCGGCCCGACTTTGACCCGGTGGCGATCGCGCAAACCTACGCCAGCCATGGAGCCACCTGCCTCTCGGTACTGACCGACAAAGCCTTTTTTCAAGGCGACTTTGAGTACCTGGCCCAGATCCGCCAGGCGGTAGCTATACCCCTGCTGTGCAAAGAGTTCATCATCTACCCCTACCAGATGTACCTGGCTCGCCTCAAGGGGGCCGATGCCGCACTGCTGATTGCCGCCATTCTCTCCGACCAGGACTTGAACTACTTTGTGCAGATTGCCAAGGCCCTGGGCATGGCCGTCCTCGTCGAGGTGCACACCTTAGAGGAGCTCGATCGGGTGCTGGCGGTGCCGGGCCTGGCACTGATTGGCATTAACAACCGCGACCTAGAGACCTTCACGACTCGCCTAGAGACCACCGCCGAGCTGATTGAGGCCCGCCGCGAGGCCCTCACCGCCAGCGGGGCGCTCGTGGTCAGCGAGTCTGGCATCCACACCCCGGCAGACATGCAGGCCGTGACCGCCGCTGGGGCTGGGGCTGTCCTGGTGGGCGAATCTCTCATGCGCCAGCCGGATCCAGGTCTGGCCATTGACCAGCTTTATCAAAACAACATCTCCTAGCGGCCAAAACTAGTCACCCGCTACCGAAAGTATCCGCCCATTCCTGGTTTAATCATCAGACACATCCCTGGAGCACCGCCATGGCAGATTTGGGGAAACCGCTCCCGCTACCGTCCCACATTCACTACGAGCTATTGCTGCAGCTGCTAGAGCAGCAGACCATGGCGACGGCCTACAAAACCCCCCACCTGCGCCTGCAGGTACAGGAGCTGATCATTACCCTACGCAAAGCCATGTCCCAGCAGCGCCAGCTCGAGGAGACCTGCAAGATGGCCCACCTTGAGGTGGAGTATCAGTGGTCGACCAATCAACTGACAGAGCGGTTTTTGCCCAAGGATGCCGCCCGCTAGAACACCGGTACAGAAACCCGGTTTCTCGGCCAGAATACAGGCCCTGCCGCTAGGGCCGCGACGAAGAAACCGGGTTTTTAGACCTACTGTACCGGTGCCCTAGGGATAGGTTTAATTTTTTTCGGCAGCAAGATTGGGTCAAACTGTAGCGGCTACTACTCCCAGGCCTTGTTTTTCTCTGCAAGCTAGTCAGGAATCGAGCTCGATTCTGCTCTAAAACGCTCTGCTTGACGGCAGGGTATGGTTTTTGGGAATGTTTCCCTAGCCTGAGGGCTTGATTATTCTTGAGGAGACAGCATGAAACGACGTTGGTTTCTAGCTTCCACGGCAGCGGTGGCGATCGCTACCGTAG
>JAIXUR010000135.1 GCA_027483425.1 Cyanobacteriota bacterium
CCCTTTGGGCAGGGCTAATACATAAAGGAGGAAGGAAGGAGGAAGGAGATTTGGGGGCAAGAAGATACCCCCGGTAGGGGCGCAGAGCCCTGCGCCCTGGTCGGGAACCAAAATTTTTGGGTATTTTTGTGGCCAGAGTTGCCCTGAGAAGGCAGAACGGGAAACCTCTCTTGCACAAAGGTTAACCAGAAGAGGGTGGGCAGTGACCACCCTACGGGTCTTCAAACAAGGGGAATTTGGCAAAAACAAAATTCCTGGCCTGCTTGTTTGGCACTATAGATAGAGATGCAGTCTTCTCAAACATCTCACCCATGGCCGACGACTCCACCCCCAGCCCCATTGCTCCCCCCGCCCTGGGCAAAATTTTGCAATGCTTCAGCGGTTCCTTCGTGGCAGGCACCATGGCCATGCTTGCCTACCGCATCATGCTCTCCATTGCCGCCAACTTTGCGGCTCGGCCCGTGCTGTCAGATAACCCAGCGGTGGCGAATATTTCAGCTGCGGTGCGCACCCTGGTCGTCGGTATGGCGGCCCTAGGCGCTGGAGTCTTTGGGCTGGCTGCTCTAGGGATATTCTTGCTGGGCGTTCAATTGCTATTTCAGCGTCTGACGGGGCGACCCTCTACCCTGCCAGAATAAACCTGCCAGAATGAACCTGGCCCACACTATAGGTATCACTGGGTTATGCGCTCCCCCTGCGTCACAATGAAGCAGGGGGGTTAGGGGATAACGCGCCATGACCATTGGGGTTTGGGTATTGGGCAATCAGCTTTGGCTAGATCAGGCCGCTCTGGCCAGCTGCCAGGGCAAAGACAGCCCCGTTCTATTGATAGAATCCCTGGGATTTGCCCAAGAGCGCCCCTACCATCGGCAGAAGCTGGTGCTGGTGTGGTCGGCCATGCGTCACTTTGCCGACGAGCTCAAAACCGCCGGGTGGCCCGTGACCTACACCCTGGCCGATGATACCGAAGTCGCCCTGATGGACTGGGTCAAGGCCATGGGCATTACCGAGCTACGGGTAATGGAACCCGTCGATCATCCCTTTGCCCGGTGGCTGGCGGGGTTAGCTCTGCCCTGCCAGCTGACCATTCTCGACAACAACCACTTTCTCTGGGGGGCCACCGCCTTTAAAGCCTGGGCCGACCAGCGCCAGGGCCTGCTCCTGGAGAGCTTTTATCGCGAAGGCCGTCGCCGGTTTGGCGTGCTGATGGCGGGTGACCAGCCGGTTGGCGGCCAGTGGAACTTTGATAAAGACAACCGCAAGCTCCCCAAGGGCCACCTCAACACCCCTACTCCCCGGTGGTTTGAGCCCGACGCCACCACCCAAGCCGTCATCGACAAGGTGGAAAACCTCAGCATCCCCACCTTTGGCACCACCCACCCCTTTCCCTGGGCCGTCACCCGCGAGCAGGCCTTGCAGGTGCTGACGGTGTTCCTGGACGACCGGCTCAACACCTTTGGCCCCTACCAAGATGCCATGGTCACCGGCGAAGACACGATGTGGCATGCCCTGCTGTCGCCCTACCTAAACCTGGGTCTGCTGCATCCCTGGGAGGTGGTGGAGCGGGCGGCGGCGGCGTTTGAGGCGCAAGACCTGCCCCTCAGCAGCGTGGAGGGGTTTATTCGCCAGGTGCTGGGCTGGCGAGAGTACATGGGCGGCCTCTACCGCTACGTGGATACCGACTATGGCCAGCGCAACTGGTTTGAGCACCACCAAGCCCTGCCGGAGTTTGTCTGGACCGGGGAAACCGAGATGAATTGTCTGCACCAGGTGATCGACCAGATTCAACGGACGGGCTACGCCCACCACATTCAGCGGCTGATGATTCTCAGCAACTTTGCGCTGATTGCTGGGTTGACGCCCCAGGCGGTGGAAAACTGGTTCCACGCGGTGTTTATCGACGCCTACGACTGGGTGATGCAGACCAACGTAATTGGCATGGGCCTGTTTGCCGATGGGGGGCTGCTGGCCTCTAAGCCCTACGCCTCGTCGGCCAACTACGTGAACAAAATGAGCGACTACTGCCAGGGCTGTCGCTACAACCCCAAGGTGCGCATCGGGGAAGACGCCTGCCCGTTTAACTTCTTTTACTGGGATTTTCTCCACCGCCACCGCGACAAGCTGCAAGCCCAGGGTCGCATGGGCTTTATTCTCAAGAACCTAGACAGGATGGATCAGGACGAACTAGAGGCCATTCAGCAGCAGGCGCAGGATTGGCACGCAGCTCACCTACCAGACTAGCCCCATATTCAGCACAAAGCCAGACAGCACAGTTTCCCCCGAGAGGCTAGCTGGTCTAACCAGCCGTTCTGATGCTTGCCCTTGGCGATAGACCTCAACCTGTTGGCTACCGGGGTCAATTAGCCAGCCCAGCCGTACGCCACTGGCCATGTATTCCTGCATTTTGGCCTGCACCGTCGCAAGTCGATCGCTCGGCGACAGCAACTCCAGCACAAAATCAGGGGCAATGGGCGGAAACGCCTGCCGCTGCTCAGGCGTCAGGGCATCCCAACGAGACTGCTCGACCCAGGCCACATCGGGAGAACGCTCACC
>JAIXUR010000039.1 GCA_027483425.1 Cyanobacteriota bacterium
GCTTTGGCGAAGACTCGGTATCGGCATCTAGCGACTCCCCCGGCCGCATCGCATCGGGCCATTCCTCAGGTGACTCTTGAACCGACATCGATACCCCGGCGGCCTCACCATCCCCCTCACCCTCGCTTGGTTCAGCCTCGCCCGAGTCAGCGGCATCGTCCGCTGACGACCGTACCAGGGCCACCAAAGCCGCCTCCAATCGGTTCAGGTCGGAGCTATCGAAGGTACTGGAGGTATCCCCCTCGGCATCGACAGGCTTAGGCTCCATCGTCTGTTGAAGCCAGTCTTGGGCTTTGCGTCCCAGGGCTAGAATCTCCTGCTGTAGCCGACCGCGATCGCTCACCGACAGCGCCAAAAATTCCTTGGGATACACCTGGGTACAGAGGTGATAGGTAGCCATGATCACCTGTCGCCGCAGGGCCGACCCCAGCGTCGTCAGGTAGGTTGAATAAATCTTACTAAACTCCTCGGCCAGGACGGTGGTGGCACCCTCTAGCGCATCGAGATCTTTGCGAATGGTTTCAACCGGCCTTACCATGGCTGCTGCCTATGCCACACCTAAATTATAGGGAATATATAGCGTTGGCCAGATAGTTTAGGACAAGGGGCGCTGCCAAAGCCAAAACTGGGATATTATCTGGCTCGCCATCGCCACTCTAGACCTATTGTCTTCAGCTTGTCCTAACCAAAGCGGCGATGGCTATAGCGAAAACGGGGGCGCGATCATAGCACCCCCGTTCTTGGCGATCAACGGCTAGCTTCTGATTAAACGCTACTTCTTAATCCCGGCCTGGGCCGCGACTTCCTCAGCGAAGTTGGTCTCTTCTTTCTCAATGCCCTCACCCAGGACAAACCGAGAGAAGCGGCGCACCTGAATATTTTCGCCCAGCTTAGAAATGGCCTGCTTAATCAACTCTTCCACCGAGATGTTTTGGTCTTTGATGAAGGGTTGATCCATCAGAGACAGCTCTTTGAGGCGCTTTTGAATGCGGCCTTCCACAATCTTCTCGCGCATGGCTTCGGGCTTGTTGGCGATGTCGTCGCGGCCCATTTCGATGGATTTCTCCTTGTCAGACACCTCGGCGGGGATGTCGGCGACGCGCACATACTCGACGTTGGGGCAGGCTACGATCTGCATAGCCACATCGCGCACCAGGGTCTTAAACTCCTCGCGGCGGGCCACAAAGTCAGTTTCGCAGTTGACCTCGACCAGCACCCCGACGCGATCGCCGGTGTGAATATAGCTGCCAATAATGCCCTCAGCCGCTACCCGACCTTCTTTTTTAGAGGCCGAGGAAATGCCCTTCTGGCGCAGCCACTCGATCGATTTTTCAATGTCGCCATTGTTTTCTTTCAGGGCTTTTTTACAGTCCATCATGCCTGCGCCGGTTTTATCACGCAGGTCTTTAACGAGTTTTGCAGGAATATCTGCCATGGGGATTTACCGTCCTAACGCGCTATCGTCGAACTCAATACAAACAAAGGGAAAGACCCTAGGCGTACGCCAGCTAGAAAACAGGCCAATCTCAAGGATGCTGGCTGCAGCCCTGGGGGCCGATCGCCGCAAAACCCTGGATGGGCACTGGGCTGGAGCACTCTCAGAGGGGGTTTGAAAAAGGGTATTCCTGGGTGCCATGAGCCCTAGGGTTACCGCAAATGCCCTGAGCCGTCACCTTAACTCGCTTTCGCAGGATAAGGGCAGACTCTCTCTGACGTTTCAAACACCCTCTCCTTCAGCTTAAACCCCAGGGGCCATCTTCTTTAGACCACCCCTGGACAAACCCAGCCAATCCTGCCGTCAGCCCCCGCCCCCAGAGCCGGGGGCCAGGGAACGGCGCTAGGCTTACTCGTCGCTATCGGCGGCGGGGGCATCGTAGCCGTACTCATCGTCGTCTTCGGTGCCGTCGTAGTCGTCGTAGTCGTCGCCACCGGCCTGGCCACCGTGGGAGCCTTCGTAAATGGCATCGGCCAGCTTGCCAAGAATCAGCTTGATCGACCGAATGGCGTCGTCGTTACCGGGGATGGGTACATCCACCAGGTCGGGGTCGCAGTTGGTATCTAGCAGAGAAATGATCGGAATACCGAGCTTGTGGCACTCGGACACCGCGTTGTATTCCCGCTTGATATCGACGATGATGGCGACATCGGGTACCTTGCGCATGGTCTTAATGCCACCCAGGTACTTTTGCAGCTTCTCTAGCTCACGGCGCAGCACGGCAGCTTCTTTTTTGGGACGCAGGTCAATGGCCCCCAGCTCTTCCATGCGCTCTAGATCCTTGAGCCGGTTGGCGCGAGACTTAATGGTTTCCCAGTTGGTCAGCATGCCCCCCAGCCAGCGCTGGTTGACATAGTGGGAACCGCAGCGGCTAGACTCTTGGGCGACAATGCCAGCGGCCTGGCGCTTGGTGCCGATAAACAGAAACTTCTGGCCTTTCTCGGCGGCACTGCGGACAAAGGTGTAGGCCTCTTCCATCAACGTGGCGGTTTGCACCAGGTCAATGATGTGAACCCCGTTGCGCGAGGTAAAGATGTACTGATCCATCTTGGGGTTCCAACGGCGGGTTTGGTGGCCGAAGTGAACCCCAGACTCCAATAGTTCGGAGAGCGTAATAACAGGCATTTGGTTTTGACTCCTTTCGGGTTAATCCTCCATTCGAACGTGCTCCCCCTAGGGTTTAACCCTAGGGGAAGACCCGAAAATTCGAATGTGTGGTTTTTGACAACTTTACTAGGTTATCACAAAAGAGTAGAGGTTTTAGGTTCACGGCTTAGCCGTGAACCTAAAACCTCTACGGCATGGCTAGTCGTCGAAGTGCTTGACGATCGCCTCGGCGAACTCCGAACACTTCAGCGGTGGGTTGACCGGGGGCTCCATCAGGCGGGCCAGGTCGTAGGTGACTTCACGGTTCGCGATCGCCCCGCCAATCCCTTTTTTGATTAGATCCGCCGCCTCTTGCCAGCCCATGTACTCCAGCATCATGACGCCGGAGAGAATGACGGAGCCGGGGTTGATGCGATCGAGCCCGGCGTGCTTGGGGGCCGTGCCGTGGGTGGCCTCAAACACGGCGCAGGTGTCGCCAATGTTGGCCCCGGGCCCCATGCCCAGGCCGCCGACGATCGCCGCCGCCGCGTCCGAGAGATAGTCCCCATTCAGGTTCATGGTGGCGAGAATGGAGTACTCGTCAGGCCGGGTCTGGATCTGCTGGAAGATACTGTCGGCAATGCGATCGTTCACCATCACCTTGTCCTTCCACTGGCCGCTGCCGTGGGTCTCCCAGATGGCGGCGAGAATGCTCTCCACCTCGGCGCAGATGGCCGCCTTTTTCTCGGGGGTGAGGGCGTCGTAGCCGGGCTCGATCTGGCGGGCGTTGTCTTCGGTGGAGAGGTCGGGGTTGGCCTCCTTGTTACCTAAAATCCACGACTCGCGCTCGGTGACACAATCAGCCCGAAATTCGCTGGTGACTAGCTCATAGCCCCAGTCGCGGAAGGCCCCTTCGGTGTACTTCATAATGTTGCCCTTGTGCACCAGGGTGACCTGCTGCTTGTCCTTGGGCAGGCGGAGGGCGTGCTTCATGGCCCGGCGCACCAGGCGCTGACTACCGGTTTTGCTGATTGGTTTGATGCCAATGCCGGCGTCGAGGGGAATTTGCTTTTTGCCGTGCTCTGGGGTGGCGGGGATCAGCTCGCTATTGAGGTACTGGATCAGCTGGTCACAGAGCGGGGTGCCCTGCTTCCACTCGATGCCCAGGTAGATGTCTTCGGTATTCTCTCGGTAGATAATGACATCGAGCTTTTCGGGGGTGCGGTGGGGCGATGGGGTACCGGCGTAGTACTTGCAGGGCCGCACGCAGGTGTAGAGATCGTTAATTTGCCGCAGGGCCACGTTGAGCGAGCGAATGCCGCCGCCCACGGGTGTGGTCAGGGGGCCTTTAATGGCAATGCCGTATTCTTCAATGGCTTTGAGGGTGTCATCGGGCAGGTACTGGTAGGTGCCGTACTGCTCGCAGGCTTCGTCGCCAGCGTAGACCTTAAACCAGACAATTTTGCGCTGGCCACCGTAGGCCGCCGCCACCGCCGCATCGAATACCCGCTGGGAGGCAGGCCAAATATCTACCCCCGTTCCATCCCCTCGGATGTAGGGAATGATAGGCGTGTCTGGCACGACGGGTTCGCCATCTTTAAAGGTGATGCGTTCGCCTACCGCCGGGGGAGTGATCCGTTCGTACATCGCAAATTGCCTGCAAACGACAAAACATCCCATAGTCTAATGCCCTTTAACCCACAATTTTGCTCGTTTGGCAACGATTTAAATTTGGTCCCAGACCTGGCCCCAGACCTGGCCCCAGTTCTGGGACCGCCAAGGCTGGCTGATCGGAGTCACCCAGCGCTAACTCTCCCGTTGGGTTAACCGTTCAAGGCCCGATTTCCAGTCTTCCAACTCCCGTTGGCCATGCCGTTGAGATGCCGAATTCATGAACACTGTTCTAATCGTTGACGATGATCCCACCCTGCAAATAGCCCTAACTCGGCGGCTCCAGGCCCAGGGCTTTGCGGTGATGATCGCCACCTCAGGCCAAGAGGCCCTACAGCTCTGGCACACCACCCCCGCCGATGTGGTGGTGTCAGATGTGGTCATGCCCGGCATGAATGGGTTTGAGTTTTGCCATCAGCTGCGCTCGAGCCCTGGGGGCGAAATGGTGCCCTTCATCTTTCTCTCGAGTCTGGGCGAACTCAACAACCGCGTCCAGGGGCACCTGATGGGGGCCGATGATTACCTGGTGAAGCCCTTCTCCGCCCACGAGCTGATTGCCAAGGTCAAGGGGGCGATCGCGCGATCGCAGCGGCTGCGCAGCGCCCTGGTGCGCATGGTCGAACAAACTACCGCTCAACCTGCCCCCCTCCCCTTTACCCCCGCCGAAGAGCGCGTTTTTTGGGAAGTGGTGCAGGGCTTTACCAACAAGCAAATTGGCGAACATCTTTTCCTTAGCCCCCGCACCGTACAAACCCACCTCAGCAGCATCCTGACCAAGCTCAAGCTCGAAAATCGCTCGCAGATTGTGCGCTTCGCCTTTGAACAGGGGTATCGCATACCGGAAGAGTCAGAGAAGTAGGGGGTGGATGGGTTGCTCAGCAACCCATCCACCCCCCTACCTCAACATGCCATATCATAGATAACAGGCACTCTCATGGCGCATGTTAGCGGTATCTATGGTTTCGGACAGCGACACATTGGTGGATTTGCGCAACCAGTTGCAGGGGGATTCGATTAAGAAGCAGCTTTCGGCGGTGCACGAACTGCTGGCCCTGGGGCCGGAGGGTCTTCAGGTATTGACCACGACCTTGATAGACCGCAAAGATCAACCCGCCACGGTTTTAGACGGCAAGATTTTCCAGGTGCTCTACGCCACTCAGCAGGATGATCTGCGGCAGTCCTTAGCTCAGCACTGGCCCCAGGGGCGGCTGGAGATGCCTTCGGAGCAGGACATCGACTACGAACCCCTGCAAGATCTCCTGATTCAGCAAGCGTTTGAGGAAGCCGATCGCCTTACCCTGGCCAAGCTGTGTGAGCTGGCGGGGCCGACGGCGATGAAGCGCAATTGGGTCTACTTTACGGAGGTAGAGCAGTTCCCAGTGGTCGATTTGCAGACCCTGGATCGGCTTTGGTTGGCCTACTCTGAAGGGAAGTTTGGCTTTTCGGTGCAGCGCCGCCTCTGGCTCAGTCTGGGCCAAGATTGGGACAAGCTCTGGCCTCGCCTGGCCTGGAAAGACGACAATATTTGGACCCGCTATCCGGGTGGCTTCATCTGGGATTTGAGTGCCCCCGATGGCCATCTGCCCCTATCGAATCAGCTGCGCGGCGTACGTATGATGGCAGCCCTGCTGACCCATCCGGCCTGGAGTGAGGCGGAGTAGCGGTGCCAAAACAGCGCGCTAAGGCCGACCTGCCCACGAAGGTCTGCCCGGTGTGTCAGCGCCCCTTTACCTGGCGCAAAAAGTGGGCCGACTGCTGGGACGAGGTGACGTATTGCAGCGATCGCTGCCGCCGCCGTCGGTGAACGGTTGATCGCCTAGAATAAAGGCATTTATCGACAGCCTTGAGCCATGCCTCCGAGTAGTCTCTACGACACCGATTTCTACGCCTGGGCAATGGAACAGGCCAAGTGGCTAGGGCACCAGCAGTGGGACCAGCTCGATATACCCAACCTCATTGAGGAAATTGAATCCTTGGGTCGGCAACAGCGTCAGGAACTTCGCAGCCGATTGGGCGTACTGCTGGGGCATTTGCTGAAGTGGCAGTACCAGCCTCACCGTCGCAGTCGGAGTTGGCTGGCGACTATCCGCATCCAGCGTCGGGATTCTCTGCGCCTGCTCAATGAAAACCCCAGTCTGAAACCGGCTCTGAAGGAAATTTTAGGCGATGCCTATGCGAATGCTCGGGATTTAGCGATCGCCGAAACGGATCTACCCGAGCCGACCTTTCCATCTCAATGCCTGTATTCCCTGGCTGAGATTTTGGATGAGACCTTTTACCCTGGTGAACCCAGCGAGTTGATCTAGGGGGCGCGATCGCCCTAGCCGCTGTTACACGGCCATCAGCCCCTTAAGATAGGAAAACAGTCTTAAGGACAGCCACCATGACCCAGGCCTTACCGAAGGTAATCATCCACGGGGGAGCCGGTAGTTCCCTAGGCCCCAGGGGGGGGCTGGTGGCCCTGCGGGAGGATTTGCACGGCATTGTGGAGCAGGTCTACCGCAAGGCCGAGACCGGAGCCAGTGCCCGCGACTGCGTGGTGCTGGGCTGCCAGCTGTTAGAAGATGCCCCCCGATTCAACGCGGGCTATGGGTCGGTGCTGCAATCCGACGGTCAGGTGCGCATGAGCGCCGGGCTCATGGACGGTCACGCCCAGCGGTTTAGCGGCGTCATCAATGTCTCTCGGGTGCAGCACCCCATTGACCTGGCTGCCCACCTCCAGCCAGCCGACGATCGCGTGCTCTCGGATCTGGGGGCCGCTGAGCTGGCGCGGGAGCTGGGCCTGCCGCTCTTTGACCCCGTGACCGACCTGCGCCTCCAGGAATGGATGCAGGAGCGCACCAACAACTTTCGCAGCGCCATGGCGGGGGTCGTGGCGGGGTCTGGAGATGGCCCCACGGCGGCTGAAAGTCGGCGGGGAACCATTGGGGTGGTGGTGCTCGACACCGAGGGGCGGCTGGCGGTGGGTACCTCTA
>JAIXUR010000348.1 GCA_027483425.1 Cyanobacteriota bacterium
CCCAGGGCGCAGGCCCTGCGTCCCTACCAGGGACCATTGTCTTTATCAGACATCTCCTGGGCTTTAATCTTGCTGGAGGGGCAGTGCTGGGGTAGGGTCTGCTGGGCCGGAGGGGACTTTGATCGGAACGCTGCCCTGGGTCTCTAGATCGACCACGGTAGGTAGGTTGCCGTTGCCATGGATAGCCTCACCGGGGATGAGGGGCAAAGCGTGGTCGGCTGCGATCGCATCCTCGATCTGCTCCGTGCGCTTCGAGAAGCCCCAGGCAAACACCAGGGCTACCACCAGCACCATGACCCACTCGGCAGGCACCAGGGTGGGGTCAATCACCCGCACCAACAACCGGATGCCCACAAAGGCCACGGTGATAAAGCCCGCATCTTCGAGGTGATCAAATTCTTCCAGCCAGCGGATAAATAGCCCGGCCATAAACCGTAGAATCACAATGCCAATGGTGCCGCCCAGCAAAATCACCACCAGATCCTTAGAGAGGGCCAGGGCGGTGGTCACACTGTCCAGGGAAAAGGCCAAATCGGTGAAGGCAATCACTGGAATCGCCTGCAAAACGTTGGCAAACCGAGGCCCGTGGTGGTGGTCTGCGTCGTCGGCTTGAGCGGTGAAGTGTTTGAAGACGAGCCACAGGAGGTAGGCCGCCCCCATCACCTCAAACTGCCAGAACTGGAGCACCCAGCCCGCTGTCAAAATCAGCGCTATCCGGAGAATAAAGGCGATCATCAAGCCAAAAT
This sequence comes from Cyanobacteriota bacterium, assembly GCA_027483425.1. GTDB lineage: Bacteria > Cyanobacteriota > Cyanobacteriia > Phormidesmidales > Phormidesmidaceae > Nodosilinea. The sequence continues at coordinate 747 of JAIXUR010000348.1, forward strand.
TTAAGGCCCGGCGCTGCATCGCCTCGTCCTCTAGCCCCTGGGCGATCGCGGCTAGGGCGATCGCATTATCTGCCGACAGCACTGCCTCCAGGGCAATCAGCACCGGTAGCAGCAGCAGGGTATCAACCCCAAAGTTGGTCGAGATATCGAGCAGTCGATCTAGCATTAGCTCTGTTCAGCCGCCCACGGCAGCGATCGTAAGGGTCTAGGGTAAAAGCACCAAGCTCAGCCAGCCTGGGCGGTCTACAGTCGCAGGCCATTCAGGGATTTTGACCTCCCCGCCTGCGCTAGGCCTGATTGTATCCGGCCTGCAGCGTAATGGTTTTAGTCTAGCGTGCCCCACTTCCTTAGAATAGTACGGTTACCATCCACTCCCAGGGGAGACTTTCCAGCGTGCTGAGTTCCCTGCTGACCCAATTTCGACAGCTGTATCCCCAGGGCAGTCTGACCTCGGATCTCGTGACCATCCACGACGGGCTGTTTGTGGTGCGGGTCTGTGCTGGGGCCGCAGGCACCACCCTGGCCTGTGGTCTAGGGGCCAACAGCACCCTGGAGCTGGCAGAAGATAGGGCTACCCTCCGCGCCCTGGAACATCTGGGACTAGTGGCTTCAGACCATCCCAGTGCCCCGGTGCCACCGGTCGTTGCCCCCCAGCCTAGCCCGATCGCCCTAGTCCCTCCGACCAATGGCACCGCCAGCTTGCCCAGCGGCCCAGGGGTACCGCACCTGGCGACCCCTGATCCCCGTTCAGAACTCGCTCGGCTAGAGCTAGAGCGAGAAGCCGCCCTAGAGATCGACCTGGATGACCCAGAGTTGGAACCATCCCCGGTAGCGCTGGCCATACCGCCCCAGTCCAAGGCCCCAGCGCTGCTCCCAGACCCCTTAGCGGCCAGCCAAGAAGATGTGAGTGACGACTTGATCAACCTAAGTACTGGCCCCATGGCTTCGATTGATCTATCCGACATCATTGCCCAAACCGATGTCGAGCTCCAGCGCCTGGGCTGGGGGGTGCACCAGGGACGCGAGTTTTTAGAAAAGACCTACGGCAAGCGATCGCGCCATGACCTGACCGACGAGGAGCTGCTGGAATTCTTGCTGTACCTAGAAACCCAGTCGCCCCCCGGCGGTTAGGGCCACCGGGGAAGGTGAGCCTATTTGACGATTTATTTGACGATCATGGGGCGAGACCCCACGGAGGTGCGGTCGATCACCTGGTCGATCAGGCCGTACTCTACGGCCTCTTGGGGGCTCATAAAGAAGTCGCGCTCGGTGTCGGCGGCGATTTTCTCGATGGGCTGGCCGGTGTTTTGGGCGATCGCATCATTGAGCTGCTTTTTCAGGTAGAGAATTTCCTTCGCCTGAATCTCAATATCCGTGGCTTGGCCCTGGGCACCGCCGAGGGGCTGGTGAATCATAATGCGGGAGTTGGGTAGGCTCATGCGCTTGCCCTTTTCGCCCGCCGTCAGCAAAAAGGCCCCCATGCTGGCCGCCAGACCCACGCAAATGGTGGAGACCTGGGGCCGAATGTGGTTCATGGTGTCGTAAATGCCTAGGCCAGCACTGACCGACCCGCCGGGGGAGTTGATGTAGAGGTAGATGTCTTTGTCTGGATCCTCAGCCTCAAGAAATAGCATCTGGGCCACAATCAGGTTGGCCGAGTCGGCGGTCACTTCTTGGCCGAGAAAGATAATGCGCTCCCGCAAAAGACGGGAATAAATGTCAAACGCGCGCTCGCCACGCCCGGATTGCTCAATAACGGTTGGGATCATCGTGATAAGCCACTTGTACGGGTTTACCTGATTCTAGCGACTTGTGTTCCCCAAAGGGGCGGCAGCGTGGAGGGATAGCCGAATCTAGGGCACCACTGCACCCAGAGACCGGGTTTCTGCGCCTGGGCCTGGGCTGACCGCCACCGAATCTAGAGCATCTCGGCACCCAGAGACCGGGTTTCTGCGCCTGGGCTTGGGCTGGC
>JAIXUR010000078.1 GCA_027483425.1 Cyanobacteriota bacterium
CCGCCGCCGCCGCGTTCACCTTGCCGTAGCCAAACCACTGGGAGTGGCCGTTGGCCTCGTAGGTGCCGTACTTGAGACCGAGCTGGGGATCGGGGTTGCGATCGACAATCTTGTCGGCGGTGGTCTGGAGAATTTCGCGTACCTGGCGGGCGGTGAGATTGGGGTTCACCGATAGCATCAGCCCCGCTACCCCGGCCACCACCGGGCAAGCGCTGGAGGTGCCGCCAAAGACGTTGGTGTAGTCGCTGCTGTCGTAGCCGGCCCCCTGGGTGCGATCGCTGGTGACCATGCCCAGCCCTGGCAAGTACTGGTTCAGCGGAGGCCCCGTAGGCACACTGCCCACCTGGGGCAGGGCCATGTTGGGGGGCGCGTTGTTGCTAGGGGCGGCCACGGCAATGTGCTCTCCCCAGTTGCTGTAGGCCGCCTTGGTGCCCAGGCTGGTGGAGGCCGACACCGCGATCACATCGGGGTGAATGGCAAACCCGCATAGCCATTTCGTTGGGCCGCTGAGGGCATTTTGGGGCCACTGGGTTTCATTGATGGTGCCGCTGAGGGGACGATTGGCATTGCCCGCCGAAAATACAATCACGCAACCTTTGCCGTTGCGCCCGGTAGTGGCGGCTCGGGTGAGGGCATTGGTCTGCCGCAGGGTGAGGGGAAAGTAGTTCGACGCGGGCGACCAGCTACAGACGATCACAGCGGCCCCCCGGCGCACAGCTTCGTCAAACAGCTGCTCGATCGCGCCATCGTCAATGAAGCCCGTGGTGCGAATGGGCAAGAACGCGCAGCCCGGGGCAACCCCGACAATGCCGATGGTGTTTTCTTCGCCGATTACCAGGCCTGCCACGGCCGTACCGTGGTTTTCGTCATCCTTCAGGGGCAATGGCACCGCATCTTTGTCCTTCAGATCGAGCGGGGCCACCAGCTTGCCCACCCCCTGCAGGTCAGGATGGTTCAGATCAAAGCCGTCGTCGCTGACGGCAATGACCACCGATCGCGAGCCTCGGGTAATATCCCAGGCGGCCTCCGCTGAGATGTGCGACCCGGCCACCAGGTTGGCACCACCCCCGTGGGACAGATGCCACTGCTGGGGATAGCGATCGTCCGTGGGGCGGTACAACCCGCCGGTTTCGATCACCAGATTGGGCTCTGCGGTCAGCACCCCGTCGAGGGCGATCAGCCGATTGGCCAGCTTCAAGGGGTTTTCGGTGGCGGCTGGCGTGGCCCGCACCACAAAGGTGTTGGGAATGCCGGCCAGGGGCTTAGCGATCGCCAGTCCCAAATTGGCCAGGGTCGACTCAATGGTTTGGGCCGCCACCGTGGGGGCAAACTGTACCGCCAGCTCCTCCGTCAGGTAGACCCAGGTCTGGGGACTGTCCACCAGTCGATAGACATGGCTGGCAAAGAGTACTGTGGGGTCTTGGCGGGCCGCCGCCAGGGTCGCTTCTAGGGTCGTTTCAGGCACCTGCCACTCCACCAGTTGCCCGCCCGCTACGGCCCGCACCGCGATCGGGTTTAGGCGCTGACGCAGGGCCTCCAAAGCCGTGGGGGCAACTAAACGGGTGCTAAACCGGTCGGGCACCTTGTCGAGGAGCAGTTCTTCGCCGCCGCGCTGCAAAATTTCTCCCCGCCAGGCACTGCGGGGGCCGCCACCATTGGGCAGTTGAGAATCGGGAAAAGCAGCCGTCATGGGTTTGGGCAACAGCGGGAACTTTTTGGGCCCACGGCAGTCTTTGACAGGGCTATGGTGAATCTATTCACCCGGGGCGATCGCCCCTGCAAAGCTGCTTGCTATTTGCTCGCAACTTGCATAATGGGTGTTACGCCATATCGAGATGATAAGATACCCCAGTGTTTTTCAGTGCCATTGTCCCTACACCCCCTTTTCTTCATGGTCGTTTCCCCTCGTTTTCTGCGTCACTCCCTGGGCGGTTTTGCAGCCGCTACGCTGTCTGTAGCCCTGGTTGGGGGGGTGGCTGGGGCGGCCTTGGCCCAGGCTAGCGGTGCCGACCCAGCCCGGCCCCTAAACCAAGCCACGAATTCCCTCAGCATTGCCTACGGCAAACAGCTCATGGCAGAGGCCAGTGCAGCCATTGCCGACCAAAACTTTCCCCTGGCCGAAGAAAAGCTAAAGCTGGCTCGAGAGAGTTTTAACCAGCTTTCCACCTACTACCAAGAGCTGGCCCAAATGTTTGTGGGCGTTGACACCCTGCTCAACCGCAGCAACCGAGAAAAAGCCCTAGAAACGGCCCAGCTGCGCGATCAGGCCTCCTATCAACTGGCCCTGGTCTACCGGGCCCAGAATCAGCCTGACGATGCTGTACCGCTGCTGATGGAAATTTTGCGCAGTCAGCAACCGACCCGCGATCTGGGCCAGCGCGCCTACCAGCAGTTGTACGAACTCGGCTTTGTCGATGCACCCTACGCTGGGCAAACCGCCACCTTCCCCGAAGAGCCCGTTGAGGAGGAGGTGATCGTTGTCCCCGAAGAGGTAATTGTCGTCCCCGAAGAGGTGATCGTCCCTGAGGCACCCATTGCCCCCGAGGCACCCACCACCCCGTCTGAAACCCTTCCTCCCATGTGATATATGAGAGGCATCTAGTGCCCTTGTTACACCCACCATAGTCAGATTCAATGCCCTGCCCCTGGCTAATTGCTGGTTAGCCCTGGCAATATGGGGTAGGGACGTTGATTGCCCCAGTGACTCAGCCAACCCAGCTATCCATCCCACCAGGAGCCCGTGCCATGATTACCCCCGACCAGGTCAGCGCCATGATTAAAACTGGCCTTCCCGACGCCAGTGTTGAGGTGCAGGATTTGACCGGCGGCGGCGACCACTACCAGGTGGTGGTGGTGTCGTCGGAGTTTAAGGGTCGTAGCCTGGTGCAGCAGCATCAGTTAGTGTACGGTGCGGTGCGGGAGGCCATGTCCTCCGAGGCGATTCATGCGCTAGCCTTAAAGACATACACTCCAGAAGACTGGGCTACCCACAGCGCCTAGCCTAGTTCTTGCGTTAACGTTTTGCCCGAACTCTTTACCCCATTCTGCGGAGGCACTAGCCCATGGATTCATCAGCCCAGGCAAAAATTGATCAACTCGTTAAAGACAACACCATCATGGTGTTCATGAAGGGTAATAAGCTGATGCCCCAGTGTGGCTTCTCCAACAACGTGGTGCAAATCCTAAACGTTTTGGGGGTGCCCTTCGAGACCGTGGATGTGCTGGCCGACCCAGAGATTCGCCAGGGCATCAAAGAATACTCCAACTGGCCCACCATTCCCCAGGTGTACGTCAATGGGGAGTTTGTCGGGGGTTCCGATATTCTCGTTGAGCTCTACCAAAACGGCAAGCTCCAGGAAATGGTTGAGATTGCCCTCGCCTCTTAGGGGTTAGGGGTTAGGGGTTAGGGAAGATCCTTGACCCCTAACACCCGTTTGCCGTTAGGCCGTGTAGGTTGCGCCTAGGCCGAGCGATCGCAGCCCCTTCCGATAGGCGATCGACGTTTTATCGGCCCCAATGTGCGACTCGGCGGCCATGTCCAGAGGCAGGTCTTCGGGGTACTGGGCTTCTACCACCTCTTTGTCTTCGGCAAACACCTGATAGTTAAACTCGTACACCGGCTCCAGGGGCATATCTTTGTCGAAGTTGCGGCAAATGGGCACAAATATCCGCGTTTTGCGGGCTGAGACGGGACTGGCTGCGTTGAGAATGCACAGTCGCCCCTCCCCCGGAAATTGCACCGTCAGCCGCGCCGTGAACGGCAGGAACACGTCAAACACCCGCAGCCACTGAAAGTCTGCCGGGGCGCGGTCTTGCAGGGCCTTAGGAAAATTGCTCACGTTGCTCAGATATTCCGCCCGCAGGCCTTGTTCGGTGGGGAAAACATCGTAGCGGGGCACCACGGGGTTGTTGATATCGCCAAAGGTGTCGGTGTGCACCCAGGCAAAGTGGGCGACGTCTAGAAAGCCTTCCACCTGCCGTCCGGCGGCGGCTTCGATATCCACCGCCTCGGGCAAGATTTGCTGATAGTCGGGGTCATCCCATTCGTGGAGGTCGGGCAGGGGGTACTTGTCACTGCCGCCCAGACAGGTCCACACCAGGCCGTAGGCTTCCTTGGCCGGGTAGGTTTTGAGGCATAGTTTTTTGGGGATGCTGGCCTCTGGGTTAGCGGGTATCTTGGCGCACTGGCCATCGGCGGTGTAGTGGAAGCCGTGGTACTTGCACACCAGGTAGTCACCGGCCACCCAACCCATACTGAGGGGAATACCCCGATGCAGACAAATGTCGTTGGCCACCGAAATCCCCGCGCTGGTGCGCCAGATAACGAGGCGCTGATCCAGCAGGGTGGCGGTCACGGGCTGGTCGGTCAACTCGTGGCTAAAGGCAATGGGGTACCAGAACGGGTAAAGCGCATCCCAGTCTGATTCGCTGAAGGTGCATCCCCTGGGGTAGGTCTGTTGGTGAGCCATGGTCATATCTAAAGAACATCCCGTCAGAGATAGCAGACCCCAGCTACTATCGTCTGATGTGGACACTACCGCCCAGAACGCTATCGTCTGATAAGGCCACTACCGCCCGACCGCAAACCGCCTAGGCCTGGGCAAGGTAAAGGGGTAAGGTAAAGGCCAGACCCCACGCTTTCGGTCATGACTAACCCTTCCGTGTCGATCGCCTTTCAGCAGCGCCTCGATCGCTCAGCGATCACCCCACCGATGGTGAGGCTGTGGCTGCTGGCCGCCAGCCTGATTGCCCTAGATGGCTTTGACTTGTTCATTCTGGGGGTGGCCCTGCCCTTTTTGCGGCAAGAGCTGGGCCTGGGGCCAGCGGCGGTGGGAATGGTGGCCGCGGCGGCCCTGGTGGGTTCGCTGCTGGGATCCCTAACCCTGGGCCCGCTCACCGATCGGGTGGGGCGTCAGCCGATGCTGGTGGCGGATGTCCTGCTCTTTGTGGTGGCGTCGGCAGGGACGGCCCTGGCCTGGAACCTATCTTCCCTGGTGGTTTTTCGTCTGTTGGTGGGGGTGGCGATTGGGGCTGACTACCCGATTAGCGTGGCCTACATTGTGGAAAATGTCCCGGCCCGCGATCGCGATCGCCTAGTGATTGGGGCCTTTGCCTTCCAGGCGGTGGGGGCGTTGCTGGGGGCCTTGGTCGGCATTCTGGTGATGACGGGGTTCAGCACGGTCTACCCTGGCGATGACCAGCTCGCCATTCACTACGCCTGGCGCTGGATGCTGGGCGTGGGGGTGGTGCTGGCGGTGGGAGTAGCCCTGGTGCGCCTGGGGGCTGCCTTCGAGAGCCCCGCCTACCTGCTGGCCAGGGGGGAGTATACAGCGGCTTCTGAGGCGGCGACCAGGCTGCTGGGTGAGCCGGTTACCCTGGCCCCGGATGCGATCGCCTGGGAGGCCGATCCCCCGCTCTCCTACGGCGATTTGTTTGGCTCAACCTACCGCCGCCAGACCATTTTGGCTTCGGTGCCCTGGTTCTTGCAGGATATTGCCACCTATGGCATCGGCATGTTTACCCCGGTGATCCTAGGGGCCCTTGCCTTTGCCGGGGAGCCGGGGGTACTGGGCCAAACCCTGGCCTCGGCAAAAGGCACAGCCCTGGTGGATGTTTTTTTGATGCTGGGGTTTGGGCTAGCGATCGCGCTGGTCAAGCCCCTGGGGGCGATCGCCCTACAAATCATCGGCTTTTTAGGTATGGCCCTAGGTCTGGGGCTGCTGGCAGTCTCCGCTGGGCTTCCGGCTGGTGGCCCAGCTACCCTAGGACTGATCTTTTCAGGCTTTCTGGTGTTTAACCTGCTGATGAATGCGGGCCCCAACGCCACCACCTTCTTGCTGTCTGGGCAGGTGTTTCCAGCGGCGATCCGGGCCAGTGGGGCGGGGCTGGCGGGGGCGTTGGCCAAAGCCGGAGCCGTGCTGGGGGCCTTTGGCCTGCCCATTGTCCAGCAGACGATGGGGTTGGTGCCAACCCTGCTGCTGCTGGCGCTGCTCTGTTTGCTGGGGGCGCTGGTCACCGTTGTCTATCGCCTACCGAGCCCATCGCTATCGGTCGAGCCTTGCCCTAAGGGGTTAGCTGAGAGCGTGGAAGGGCCGCCGACAGGGCCCCTGTGCTAAGCAAAAAAAATCTGCCGGGGCACCTGGGATCGATCAGATCATTTAGCAGTGGCAAGCAGACTGAGCTTTTCCAATAGCTCTTTGGCGGCTGGCTCAGAAGATGCCGGGTTTTGCCCAGTAATGAGTAGACCATCTTGCACAACATAGGGCTGCCAGTCAGCTACTTTGGAATAATTCCCTCCGTTTGCTCGGAGCATATCCTCAACCAGGAAAGGGACAATCTTAGTTAATCCGGCTGCCTGCTCCTCGGTATTGGTGAAGCCGGTTACAGCTTTACCTTGCACCGCAGGATAGCCGTTGACTGTCTTGACGTCACGCAACACACCTGGCGCGTGACAAACTAAGGCGACTGGTTTACCCGCACCAAGCATGGCTTCGATGAAATCTTGCAAACAAAACCTTTCATGGGGACTCCTTTAATTGCTTTAATTTTTCAACTAACATAAGTTCGACTCTACAAAACTTCCAGGACTTCTGATTTGAGGAATCTGACTTTTGCAAGTCCAGCATACTTGTCTGATTCCAAGCGATAGCCAGCCGCGCAAGCTACGACTGTAGTTAAGCCTTTTGCTGCCAGCCCCAACACCCGATCGTAATTGACAGGTTCGATTCCTTCCATCGGACAGGTATCCACACTGAGTAATGCGGCGCTGGTCATAAAGTTACCAAGTGCGATGTAAGTTTGGTTTGTTGACCATTCATTGACATGAAAACTACGCGCCCCATCAACCACGTCATTGACCATGAGATTTCGGTAGTTAGCGATCGCTTCTATCGTCCCGCCACGCACCTCGGCAGTACGGGCAACAAACCGATCGACATGCGCCGCAGTGAGATTCTTGTGAATCGTGAATACTACATAATGCGAGCAATCAGTAACCTGGGGCTGATTCCACGACAAGGGCTTGAGCTTTTCTTTGAGTTCCGAACTGGTGATAATTAGAAATTTCCAAGGTTGCAGCCCATAGGAAGATGGTGTTAATACTAAGGCATCTTCTAAAGCTGTCCAAATTTCTGGAGAAATTGTTTTGGTTGGATCGAATTGTTTAGTGGCATATCGCCACTTGAGATGATCCGATAGATTGGCTGTAGTGATATGATTCACGGAGATTCCTTTAAAGTGAGTTTGATGATTGCATGGAATCGCACTAATTAAATGCCTTTAGTCAAGGAGTCAAACTCCATAATCATGGTTTAATTTTCACTTGTCTCGGATTTTAGCTTAGATTTATTTTGTGTATAAATAGATACTTCCATAAATGGCTTAATATAGCCTCTACCTTTTGACTGTTCTAGCAAAAATCAGTTAAATCAAACACTTTCTGAAACAGAATTACTCTTGCCCAGGGCTATTTTATGGGCACTGGTCTGCTAGCAGGTGATAGATGGCTGGAAGTCTTCCCTGGTAAGCACTTTTGGGAGTTTAAAGCAATCTCTACAACCCTTACTGAACAAGGGTTGTAGAGATTGATCTTCTTTTCTGAGACCAGTGCCGAGGTATGAGCCAACCTGATCTGCTTTTGCAGTACAGAGGACGATTCTCTAAGGCTTTTCAAACATCTTCTCAAACGGTTTGATAAACCCTAGGCCGAGCCGCCTGGCGAAACGCCTTAACCGACACCAAACTGCTGACTTCGGGATCCCATAAAATATAGTTGGCACAGTCCAGCATATCGGTCATCCGTAGCGTTTTGACCGCCGATAGAAGATGGGCATTCTCACGGTGACAGGCCTTGAGGTTGTAGTTGGGGATGCGTTCAGACAGGTGATGAATATTGTGGTAGCCGATGTCTGCGGTAAACCAATTGAACAGGGCAGGCAACTTGAGCATGCTGCTGCCCTCTACGGCGCCCCGGATGTAGTCCCAGCCCTCTGTTTTGTGGGCATACACGCCCTCAAAAATATGCTGCACAAAAAAGACCCAGATAAAAATAGTGGCCGATAGGGTTAGAACTATGGAATAAACGCTCAAGAAGAACCCAAAGCCCAGCCAATGCCCCAGCAGAAAACAGCTCCCAATCACACAAATATTGTTCAACAGAATATCCCAGAATTCTGCCGCTGACTGCCAATGCTTCGACTCGTGGGCGGCAATTATTTTGCCTAGGCGCATGCCTGGCTGCTTGCCCAGGCAGGTGAATAGATAGACGATGAAATCGTAGGCCCCAGCGATCAGCCCCAGTCTGGGTTGAATGGCCAGGTAGTAAAACCCGCCCGGAATAGCCATCAGAGGGTTTCTCAGCACCTCATAACTCCGCTGCTGGGCGGGGCTGAGCTGAGAGAATTCATCGGTCGAGAGAAAATCTGCCACCCCCCGGTACAGTTGCCAGTTGCCGTTGGTTTTGTGATGGTAGGCATGATCCCTAGACCACGCATACTGAGGAATTGCGTTAATGATTCCCAGCATAAACCCGACCACACGGTTCACTCGCTTAGAGCGAAACAGCGAGTAGTGCCCGCAGTCGTGCATTAACGAAAAGCTGCGGAGGGAAAAGAGCACGATTAAAACAATAATCGGGGGCAGCAACCATAGGGAAACAGCGGCCGCTTTGACGGCCAGAACCCACAACAGCCCGTAGGGAACAACGGTATTGAGGATTTGAAAGATGGCCCGCAGGTCATTACTCTTCATGTAGGGCGTCAGGATGAAATCAGACTTTTTAAGGGTGTTTTCCATGGAATAAAAACTCTTTTGGTGCGATTAAAAATGCTGAGATAAAAAAACGAAATTTTGCAGAGATATTGGCCAAGGCGCTATGGGGTACGCCTTGGCCTTTGAGGAACGTGCCCTAGGGGGGCGTTCCGGTCCTTGGCGTCTGGTTGGTTGATCCACAGCCAAGGGGCTATTCGTCCGGTGAAATGATCGAGAGCCTCGGCGTCCCAAGGGCCTAGGCTCGGCTTGAGTCACGGATGGTCAAGATGGTAGCGATGCTTGCCACCCGGTTAGGTTCAAGGGTAAACCCCTGGGCCGGCTAGGGGGACGTCGATCAATCGATGGCTGTCTCCGGCAGCACAACAATAAAGCGATCCAGCCGCGTTACCCCTCAGTGTTACCCTGTTGATCGGCTCAAATCTCAGGCTAGGCCATCCTCGCTAGCGGAGGACATGGGGGAAATCCGCAAACAGCATGGTGAGTATAACAAAGTATTACGAGGTTAAGGGAGGCGAGGGGCCAGTTCGGGGAGCGGGCTCAAAAGGACTCGCCCTGGGCATTTGTCTTTGGTACTAGAGGGGGTTAGGTCAGCGTTGCCACCGCCGATGACATATCCTTCTCGTCGTCCACCACTTCCTCAAAGCGAATCACATCCTGGCGGGGGCTGGCGTGGCTCACCCGAACCTGAAACTGTTCCCCCAGGGCTACGGCCCGGTTAAACCGCATGGCCAGCTCGAGACCCAGGTCTTCAACCATAATCAACCCCAGGCCTTCATCCTCCCGCAGCCAGCGCAGCAGCATCACATCCCAGGGCCGGTCTTGGTGGCGACGCAGGTATTCTAGGGCCCAGTAGCGCTTGGTCTGGCGCTCGACTAGGGTAGCCTCGTAGGCGGCAGAACTGGCCCCGATCGCGAGCTCCGTCACCTCCGTGGAGGAAAAGGGCAGTGGTTCCCCCCGCAGGTGGGCCTTGAGTTGAAAGTGAACCAGCAGGTCTAGGTAGCGGCGAATGGGAGAGGTGACCTGGCTATAGCTGTCGAGGCCCAGGGTCGCGTGGCGGCTGGGGGTGACGCCCACTTCGCTGCGGGTCATGCAGCGGCGAATGGCTGAGTCACGCACCCATCCCGTGGGCAGTTGAATCAGCTCTTCGTCGGAGGGGAGCTCGGGCTGGGGCTGGCTGCGAAACGGAATCGCGAGGGCGTGGGCCTGACCATAGCGGGCGGCCACTTCCCCCGCCAAAATCATCATTTCGGCCACCATTTGCCGGGCCATGGAGTCGTTGAGCACCTCGATGACAATGTCGTCTTCAGTCTCAGACACCTTAATGTTTGACTCGGGCATATTGATGCTGATCGCCCCCTGGGTCAGCCGCCACTGGCCCCGCACCTTGGCCCAGTGGGCCAGCCCTTGCAGTTCGGGCTCGGCGGTAATGCCCAGCTCCAGCATTTCGTCCACATCGTCGTAGGTGAGACGGTAGGTGGGACGAATCAGGGTGGGATGAATTTGGTAATCCTGAATATCTCCAGCCTCGGTGAGGGTGATGCCAAAACTGAGGGCACAGCAGGTTTGCCCCTGAATCAGGCTCATGGCCCCAGTGGCCAACTCAAGGGGAAACATCGGCACCATGCCCGTCGGCAGGTAAACCGTGGTACAGCGGCGGCGCGCCTCCAGATCTAAGTCATCCCCAGGGATCAGCCAGCGAGTCGGATCGGCGATATGCACCCACAGGCGCTGGGTGCCATCCGGCAGGGGCTCTAGGCTCAGGCCGTCGTCAATTTCTTGGGTGCTGGCATCGTCTACGGTGTAGGCCTTGAGGTGCGTGAGGTCTACACGGTGGGCATCGGGGTCAGGCGGCGGAGACTGGAGACGCTGCTGCGCCATAGTAAGGGTTTCCTCAGAGAAATGACTGGGAATTTGACTGCGCCGCAGGGCCAGATTTTCATGGACGCTCCATAGCCCCAGGGCCACGAGGGTATCAAAGGCACCCGCCACCGTTGGGGCAACCCCGAGCGCATTCAGAATGTCGATCGCCTGGGAGCGCTGACTCGACTCATCTCCCAGCAGGGCCAACCGCTCTAGGGTTTCGAGGCGGGGGCGATCGCACTTCTGCCACTCGACGGGTTCACCCCCCAGCCCCTGGCGAGCCTTGGTGACAAAGGACTCCCACTCTTGCTGGCGCTGGGTTTCGCGCTCAAGTTGCAGCCGCAGCTCATCGACCTGAGCGACGGGGCGGGGCTCGTAGCGATCGCCCTTTTGCTTAAAGAAAATTTTGTCTTCCACCAACAGGCGGTGGGCGGCGTAGGCGAAGGTGGGGCTTTGGTCAGAAAACAGCAGCTGCGCCAAAGCAGCCGGGTCGGCAGACTCCCCGGCTTCAGTTAAAAACTCCCACGCTATTTCTAGGGTAGAAGGGTCTATGTAGGCCTCGGCTTCGGCCACAAAGGGGCCAATGTCGGCGGGCTTGTAGGATGCACCGCTGACCTCGTAGGTGAAGTCGCGGGGGTGCAGGGTGTAGGCTTGGCCCCGCTCGTCGATGACAACCCAGTTTTTTTTACCCTCGGGCCGGTCTGCCACTCCTAAACGGAGCTGCCCCTGGTGCTTAAATTCAACTAGCGTTCCTTTGTCAACCAAGCCAACACCCTAGCGATCGCCATCCCTAGCCTAGCCTAGCCTTCCCCATTCACATAGGGGAGCAGGGCAATAATGCGGGCGCGCTTGATGCCGGTGGTGAGATCCCGCTGTTGTTTAGCGGTCAAGCCGGTAATGCGGCGGGGCAAAATCTTGCCGCGCTCGGTGATGAACTTACGGAGCAGATCCACATCTTTGTAGTCAATGGGGTCTCCGGGCTTGATTGGAGATACTCGACGACGAAAATAGGCCATGGGTGCTAATTACTTGATCTCTTTGTGGACAGTGTGCTTGTTGCAGTGGGTGCAGAACTTCTTCAGTTCGATGCGGTTGGTCGTGTTACGACGGTTCTTTTGGGTGGTGTAGCGAGATACACCGTTAGAGCGCTTGTCCGGGTTAGTCCGGCACTCTGTGCACTCAAGGGTGATGACGAGGCGGACGCCTTTAGCCATGACAGTTCACCTGAAAATAGGGCGGGCAGATATTAAGACACAGTCTTTCATTATTTCACAGGCTGCTCAGATCTGCCAAATTTGATTTTTTGAAACGGCGGGTAATGGGGTGGACAAGAGGTAGGGTGGGCATTGCCCACCGACAAATTCGGCGGTATAGCTAGAGTCGGGGGCCTGCGGCGCACAATTGGGATCGAAAGCCAGATCTGCTGCTGGGGCCATTTCGCTGGCCCCAGACCCTCGGCTTCGCGCGTCCTCCGGCCTACGAGAAGGGCGTTCCGCCGCCCTTCACCCCACGGAAAGGAGTGACCGATTATCAGTTTAAACCTCTGTTTTGCTAATCAGCCTGTGAGCAACATTTACCCCCGACGTTCTTCCCTTCACCTTCCCTACCGTCTTCACCACTCCACTCACCCACTCCCTACCCCTCCACCTTTTGCTCCACCCCAAAGCCCACCAGCACCAATGTATCCAGCGCCTCACCCTCGGCGGGGCGCTGGTAGTTGAGAATACGGCGAATGCGCATGGTGGGATTGACTAACAGGATGGAATCGACGGAAACCACGCGGGTGTAGGGCGTCGTCATGAGCAGCTCGCGGTTGCTGTAGCGAAAGGTGGAGACCAGGGGGCGATCTTCTTCGTAGGCGCGATCGCGCAGATAGTCGCCGGTCAGCACCGTGCCCTCCTGCTGACGGGGGACAAACAGCGCCCGCAATTCCTGGGAAACCTCTTCGCCCTTTTCAGACACCGTGCGGAAGGCCAGCTGAAACCCCGGCAACTGGTCGATATTGGCTACGTCGCCGTAGCTGTTGTCGGCCAGCACCTGGCGGCGCAGGGCGGGGGTAATGGCATCGACCCGAAAATCTGTGTGCGATCGCTCGATCTCCTGATGGGTCAGGTAGTGGTAGGTGCGATCGATGGACCAGTGGCCCACGCAACAGTCAAAGAAGTAGGTGATGTCAGCTAAATCCATAGCATCAGCCCTGGGGTAAGTGCTTCAATTCTCACGGTACCAGGGTTGGCGGGGCCTTGGCCAACCCGCGCCCACCCGCCGCCTAGACGGCCTGGCATTAAGTATTAATGCTTACAGAATCCCCTGTAAGACTGCGTAGGATGAAGCACAAGCTTAACGCTATACCCCGTCCGGGTAATTGCTGGATCGGTGGCCGCCCACTATGATGGGTAAAACCAAAGTTAAGAAATCCAACAATCCCTGATCAATGACTTGACTTTCGTTCCATTGTACCCATTTCTGGATGATTGACGATGCCTTTCTCTGCTGACACCGCCCTCATTTTGGCTGAGTCCCTGGTACAGTCCTTTTTTCAAGAAACCGTCGGCGACTGGCGATCGGAGCGTCGCTACTACACCCTCAAAAGTGGCGAAACCCAGGCAGTGGTCAGTCACCTGACGATCGAGTTTCTGGCGGCGGGGGCACCCCCATTGCTTCAACTGGCTGAACTCCACCAGCTGGATGCCCAAAGCCCTCTGATCTGCGGCACCACTGTCACCTGGGAAAGTGACTACGTGGGCACCGGCAAAAAGCCCGTGGTGGGCAGCACCCTCTTTGGGGTGCGGGGCACTACTCTGTATCGCGATCGCGGCTTTGCCACCACCAAGCCCGTCACCGCCCAGTACCACTTCAACGACAGCCGTACCCTGGTGCTCAAAACCCAGTACAACGACTCCTGCTTTGAGGAAGAACTGCGGCTGATTGGCCAGCGCTACCGAACCCGCCAAACGATCATTTCCCGCGCCGGGGAAGAAATCATGATTGGCCAGTATTTGGAAACGCGGATCTAGTCCGGTAAGACAGCCGACAGTGAGGGGATTTCAGCATGCCAAAATCTCCTCACTGCCTCGCTTCCAGCACCACAGGACTCACCAGCCCCCAATGGGGGGTGCCCTGGCCGGTGGTCAAACTGACCCAGCCCAGCCCTTCGCTGGTGCCGACCCAAATTTTGTTGCCCGTGTTGGGTGAAAGGGACAGAATTTGCCCCGAGGGCAGCGACGGCACTTGGCCCAGCAGCTCACCACTGTCGGGCTTGATCTTAAATAAGCCGGTGGTGGTGCCCACCCAGAGATTGCCGGCCTGGTCAAATTCTGTTGTTTGCACGCTGCGACCCCGCATGGTGCCGACCGATCGCACCAATTCGGCCCGTACCGGGTCGACCACCAGCAGTCCGCTGGCGGTACCCACCCACAGATTCCCCTGGGGGTCTAGGGTGATCGACTGCACCACGCCACCGGGCAGGTTGCCGACCTCGCGGATGGGGAAGGCGGTGGCGGTGTTTACCTGCACCAGCCCGCTGAGGGTGCCGACCCAGAGGTTGTGGTTGCGATCGAGGGCCAGGGCGTTGGCACTGACCCCCGGCAGCTTTTCCAGGGTGGTCATCAGCAGACCGCGATCGGGGCTAACCATCACCAGGCCGCGATCGGTGCCCACCCAGAGAAAACCGCGATGATCGATGAGTAACGACAGCACCCGATTCGAGGGCAGCTGAAAGTTTTGGGCGGTGATGGCGTTGGTGCGGGGGTCGACTCGCACCAACCCGTCGAAGGTGCCTACCCAAATGCGGCCTACTCGGTCTTGGGCTAGGGCTTGGAGGGTACGACTGGGCAGTCTCACCTGCTGGAGCACGCGTCCGGTTTCGGGGTTGATGCGCGAGAGACCGGCCCAAGACCCCACCCACAGATCGCCCGTAAAGTCGGGCTGTAGGGCCGTGACCCGGTAGTCAGTGGCAAGGGGAGCTTGGGCGAGGGAGCGCGGCGACGCAGCGGGGGAGATCTGTAGGGCTGGATAGTGGGCCGGAGGGAGTGGGTCAAGACTCCCCGATGACACCATTAGCGACGATAGAAACAGCAGGCTTAGCATAGTCTCTCCCCACGGTTTGCGGTGGCGTGTAACAGCCCCAAATGGATGGCCCCTCAAGCTTCAGAGCATCTCAAGCGTTACAGTATATCGGCAATCGCGGCGGGTGGCATTTTGAGCTCAATTTTGCCGATCAGCATTCCTTGGCCGCAATACATGGCCCGCTTCAAGGAACTTGAGAAACCCACACGTTGGTTCACCATCATTCATAATTTTAAGTTATGAATCTATACAGATCTTTCTAAACTAAACTTATCCAATCGCTGATAGTATGCTAAAGCATAAGGTAATGAAAGATACCTAAAGCGCTTGCAAAACAGACGTTTTGGGGGTTGCGCGGGTATCTTCTATCGGCTCAAACTGGCGTGAACATCTGAATGAGGCTTGGGCTGAGCAGAGGCTTTCTTAGTTAAGGAAGCTTATTTCTGTGCGGCTAGGCTACAGAGGTTCGCTTGAGGGATTCTTAGATTCACAGGAAGGGAGATAATGTCTTACTCTCAGACAACTACTCAGTCAAAATCGGGATACAGCGCCGGGGTTAAGGACTACAAACTGACCTACTACACTCCGGATTACACACCTAAAGATACAGACATCCTGGCGGCGTTCCGGATGACCCCCCAGCCTGGCGTACCTCCTGAAGAGTGCGCAGCCGCTGTGGCCGCTGAATCGTCTACGGGTACCTGGACCACCGTGTGGACTGATCTACTGACCGACATGGATCGGTACAAGGGTCGTTGCTACGATATCGAGCCCGTACCCGGCGAAGATAATCAGTACATCTGCTACGTGGCCTACCCCCTCGACCTGTTTGAGGAAGGCTCTGTCACCAACCTGCTGACCTCCCTGGTGGGCAACGTGTTTGGTTTTAAAGCCCTGCGTGCCCTGCGTCTCGAAGACCTGCGCATTCCTGTGGCCTATCTGAAGACCTTCCAAGGGCCTCCCCACGGCATTCAGGTAGAACGCGATCGCCTGAACAAGTATGGTCGTCCGCTGCTGGGTTGCACCATTAAGCCCAAGTTGGGTCTGTCGGCCAAGAACTATGGCCGCGCTGTGTACGAGTGCCTGCGCGGTGGTCTCGACTTCACCAAAGATGACGAGAACATTAACTCTCAGCCCTTCCAACGGTGGCGCGATCGCTTCCTGTTTGTGGCCGACGCCATCCATAAATCCCAGGCTGAAACCGGTGAGATCAAGGGTCACTACCTGAACGTCACCGCCGCCACCTGCGAAGAAATGCTGAAGCGGGCTGAGTACGCCAAAGAACTCGACATGCCCATCGTCATGCACGACTTCTTGACCGCTGGCTTTACCGCCAACACCACCCTGTCCCACTGGTGCCGCGACAACGGTGTGCTGCTGCACATTCACCGCGCCATGCACGCGGTCATCGACCGTCAGAAAAACCACGGTATCCACTTCCGGGTGCTGGCCAAATGTCTGCGCATGTCTGGGGGTGACCACATCCACACCGGTACCGTTGTGGGTAAGCTGGAGGGCGATCGCGCCGGCACCCTGGGCTTCGTTGACCTGCTGCGCGAAAACTACGTCGAGCAAGACAAGTCTCGCGGTATTTACTTCACCCAAGACTGGGCTTCCCTCGGCGGCGTGATGGCCGTAGCCTCCGGTGGTATCCACGTGTGGCACATGCCCGCGCTGGTCGAAATCTTCGGCGATGACTCGGTACTCCAGTTTGGTGGTGGTACTTTGGGCCACCCCTGGGGTAACGCACCCGGTGCGGCCGCTAACCGTGTGGCCCTCGAAGCTTGCGTTCAAGCCCGTAACGAAGGCCGCGATCTGGTTCGTGAAGGTGGCGATGTCATCCGCGAAGCCTGCAAGTGGTCGCCTGAACTGGCTGTCGCCTGCGAACTGTGGAAAGAAATCAAGTTTGAATTCGACACCGTTGACACCATCTAAACCGATGGGTAGGTACTGCGGTACCTACCTTGGGGCGGCTTAGGGCGCGGTGGGTAGGCCAGGCATTCCCAGGGGCTCAAAAACCCTTGGGAATGCTGCACAAGTTACCGAATCTTCAAGCCATTCGGGCTTAGATCAGGGCTACCAACCGCCCCACTGGCGGGGTCTACGTCAATCGTTCGAGAGACACCGATGGACCTTAAGCAATCGGCTAAAGAGAGCGCTAAGGTGCTCAGTAGCTACCTGACTTTTCAGGCCGTAAAAACGGTTCTGGATCAGCTCAAGGAAACCAACCCCGCCCGCGCCTATTGGCTCAATGCCTTCTCGACTAAAGAGGCCCTTCAGGATGGCGAAGCCTATCTGAGTGCCCTACTGGAAGAAAGCGCAGACCTAGCGATTCGAGTGATGACCGTGCGGCAGCATATTGCAGAGGGTATCTGCGAGTTTTTGCCCGAAATGGTGGTCACTAGCATCCAGCAGGCCAATATGGAACACCGCCGCCAGCATTTAGAGCGCATTACTCAGCTTGGAGATGCCGAACATACCGTAGATTCTGATTTTGCTAAGGATACTGATGTCCCGCAAGAATCTACCGCTGACGCTGACCCTTCCCCTGAGTAGGCGCTTAACCTCAACCCTGTTGCTGATTTACTTAGTTCACGGCGTCAGCCGATCACACCCTAGTTAACCTAGCGAGAACCTATGAAAACTCTGCCTAAAGAGCGTCGTTTTGAAACGATGTCTTACCTGCCCCCTCTGACCGATGCTCAGATCGAGCGGCAAATTGCCTACATTCTCAAGCAGGGCTATTTTCCTGCCATTGAGTTTGACGAAGAGTCGAACCCCGAGACCTACTACTGGACTCTATGGAAGCTGCCTCTGTTCAACGCCAACTCTACCCAAGAAGTGCTGAGCGAAGTGCAGGCCTGCCGCTCTGAGTACCCTAACTGCTACATCCGTGTAGTGGGCTTTGACAACGTCAAGCAGTGCCAGATCGCCAGTTTCATTGTTCACAAGCCCGGTGCCACCAGCAGCGGCTACCGCTACTAGACGCTTTCTCTAATTAGAGAGAGACAATGAGTGTTGCGTGGGGAGAACTTCTCCCCACGCCTTGTTTGTTTGAGGTGAGCTGGATGCGCTCAGTGGTTCAACAGTTGAATCGTGGTGTCGCTAGCGCCGATTTAGAAGGCTTCGCGCCAGTCGCCCACGGCGGAGCGGAGGTTGCTGACCAGATCGATCGGTGAGGCTCTACGTCCCTGCACAATCACCGCTGGATCACCCGTTTTTTCGGCTCGGACTCGGTGGGCGTTAGGTTCTGCCCAGGGCGCAAACAAGGGTTCGAGGATCGTGGAGTTGAGAGTATCGGAGGTCATAGGTTAAGCAACTGCAAATTCAGTCAAGGGGCGCTTACTAGGATGCTGAAAGCCGAGAACAATGTCTTCAGGAGAAACTCCAGCCTCTAGCAGGTCATTGGCGATGCCTTGCTTTGTCCAATCTTCTTCGATCCAAATTTTTCCGTTTTCCATACGAAGATAGACCGTCACCCCAAAATCTCGTTGTTTGCCATTCCAGCCGACACTAAACCAGAAGTAATGATCGCGTTCTTGATCAAAAGCAACACATTCCTGCACGCCAACTTGATTTGAGCCTGCTGCCCAATCTTGATACTCGGTCAGAATTTTTTGGATGATTTGACGATACTGAGTTAGCTTAGCCATTGCACAATCTCCTGTTCATCAATATTGACCACAAAAAACTTGATTTGACTGGATCGAACTAGAAACTCAATGCCTTCACGTTTGAAGAAGTTGCTGTAGGTAATGTCATCAATGGCGAGGTAGAGGTCAAACTCAGGTGCAGTCTCTTCCAGGAGCATTTGATAGACTTTGTACTGCCCCAACGCCAGGTGAAAGTCGGTCATCAAGGAGCGTCCGACAAAACTTTTGATCTCAACCACGATTTTCTGACCCTCGCGCTCAACGGCGATCGGTCGTTCAGCGGCAAGATCGGCGTATAAGTCAACGTCTTTGTACTGAATGCGATAGGGGTCGGCAAGGATCACCCAATTATCTTTAATCAGGGCTGATTTAACTGCGTCATGATAAATGTCTCTAGCAGGCATCGGCTTAGACCTCCACTTTTACGGTAATGGAGGTATCGCAGCCGAAGGTATCGACAACTTTGACGCAGGCGATGTATTTGCCGGGGGTGGGATAGGTGTAGGCGGCATTGCTGATGGTTTTGAGGCTGCGGTCTTTGCGGGTGCGGTAGGCTTGCCAGTCGTGGGTGAAGGGTTTGCCTGGTTGCCAGTTGAAATCTATCATAGCCACCTTGGGGCGCTGACCATGGGTATGAGTTTAAGTACCCAAGCCCCTGGGCAGGTTAAATCTAAGTGAGTCTAGTATGGAGATAAGCGGATTCGAACCGCTGACCCCTTGCATGCCATGCAAGTGCTCTACCAACTGAGCTATATCCCCAGGCGCGCCAACCGATGCGTTGATCGCATTAACAATAGTCCCCTACGGGGGGTGCCCTCGTCAACCCCAAAGTTTCTTTTAGGGTGGCGATGAAGGGCGGTTATCCGCGATAGAGTCAGAGAGACTGTGGCGTTAACGTGGCAATGGTAATGGATTCCCCCGGTTCTTCGACGTCTCCTGATACCGATGCGGTGCAGGACATACTGCGATCGCTGCGGCGCAAGGAGGGCACCTGGGTAGACTGGGCCCAGGGCTGCCAGGCGCTGCAAAAGGCGCGGTTCACCCCCCAGCAAATTTTTGAAGAAACCGGGTTTGAGCCCGTCCACCAAAACCAGATTATGGTGGCTGAGCAGGTTTATCAGTCCATTCTCAAGGTGGGGGTGGCGGAGGCGACCCAGGCGCACTTTACCGAGCGGGGTAGCGATGCCCTTTACGAACTGCGAGTGCTTTCCCAGGGCGATCGCGCCACCACGGCCGACTTCATGCTCCAACACGGGCTCGACTCCGAGGAGATGCGGGATCTGGTGAAGCCGATTAAAGAATATGCCTACCGAAAGGAGAACCCGACAGGGTTTGGTGATGGGCCGGGGGATGCGATCGCCTATCATTTCTGGAAGCTGGCCCGACAAAAAGATGATTTGCAAGATCGCTCGCGGCTGATTGCCCAGGGCCTGCGCTTTGCCACCAGCCCGGCTGCCCGCCAGCAGATCGAAAAATTGCTGACCGACTTTGCCGTGTTCAAAAGCCGCCCGGCTCCCCGGTTGCCCCTGTATCGCCTAGAGACCGAGAGCGATCTACCCCGCCTCGTGCCGGTGGTGGGGCAAATGCCGCTCACCGTCGATGATCTGAGGGCGGTGCCGGTGGTGGAAGCCATAGAGCCCTTTGGCATGGCCAGTGCTACCGGGGCCAGTGCGTGGATTGCGGTGCCCGGCTGGCAGGTAATTTTTCGGGCCGAAGACCCGGTGGGGATTCTCACCGAGGCGCGGCAGTTGCCTAACTACCCCGCCGATGGGCCCGATGAGGCCGTACTGGTGATTGTCGACCGCTGCGATCGCACCTGGGACGAGGAAGGCTATTTTCTCATCGCTGAGGCGGATCAACTGGCCCTGACCTGGTCACCAACGCCCCTGGAGGCTTCCATCTTCGGCAAGGTGATCCTGATTCTGCGGCCCAAGCGCATTTTAGATGAAGACTACAACCGCGAACTCTGGCAGCTAGACGAATAGGAGGACGGATATGGCCATCGAACGACGCCTGTCGAGATTAATGTTCCTAGACAGCGAATTGGTAGAGCTGCGGCAGATGTGCCTGACGCCGGGGCGTGTGTTTGAACCCGGCAAGTACCTGGCCGGAGAGCTGCCCGACACCGCCTTTGAAATGGGCCTAGTGGAAAAGTTACCCCCTGTTCGGGGGAAGAGTGACCAGCTAGAGGAGCCTCCAGCGACTACATAATTCGGACGGTTCAGCCATTGCCCCGTTCGAGCCGCCCTCACACCGGGCCTACCAGAGAGGGAATCGACTGGCAAATAAAAGCCCCCCAGCGCAAGCGCCAGAGGGGCAGGAGTTCCTGAAAATCGTCACTACATCAATGGTCGGCGCTGGGGAGACCTGTGCCCAGAGGGGTCTAACCCATCCCCCAGTAACTCGGCTCAAAATAAAAGCCCCCCAGCGCAAGCGCCAGAGGGGCAGGAGTTCCTGAAAATCGTCACTACATCAATGGTCGGTGCTGGGGGGGACTGTGCCCAGGGGGGGCTGACCCATCAAGAGGCCCATCAAGAGGGCAGGGAGATCGAAAATCCCTGCTTATCCCAGATCTGGGGCCGATTGGCCAAATCCATGTATTTCTGGTCGTGGGGGCCCGTGTAGATTTGGGTGGGTCTAAAGATCCGGTTTTCGCCCAGTTGCTCCTTCCAGTGGGCGAGCCAGCCCGCTACCCGCGCGATCGCAAACACCGGCGTAAATAGATCGATGGGAATGTCCAGCTTTCTATAGACCAGGCCCGAGTAAAAGTCCACATTGGCATAAATGCCCTTATGGCCCAGCTTTTCAGACACCGCCTGCTCCATTTCCAGGGCAATGGCGTAGTACTCATCCTGGCCAAATTTTTCGAACAGCTGTTCCGCTAGCCCCTGGAGAATGGTGGCGCGGGGGTCTTTAACCTTATAGACCCGGTGGCCAAAGCCCATGATCTTAGACTTCTCGGCAATGCAGCGCTCGACGTAGGGTCTTACATTCTCGACGCTGCCAATCTCCTGCAGCATTTCAATCACCTCTTCATTGGCCCCGCCGTGGAGCGGCCCCGCTAGGGTGCCCACCGCCGAGGCCACAACGGCGTAGGGATCCGTGAGCGTAGAAGCCGTTACCATCGCCGAAAACGTAGATGCGTTGATGGTGTGCTCAGCGTGGAGGGTCAGGCAAATGTCAAAGATGCGAGCAGACAGCGGGTCAGGCTCACGCTCATTGAGCATGTAGAGAAAGTTGGCCGCATAGTTGAGGTCATCCCTCGGCTGCACCGGGTCGTTGCCTTTGCGCATGAGCTGAAACGCCGCCACCATGGTCGGAATTTTGGCCAGCAGCCGCACCACTGCCTTTTGGATGTAAATAGGGTCATCTAGGGCACGGCGAGAGTAGAACAGGCCCAGGGCCGCCGCACAGGCCTGGAGGGCGTCCATGGGGTGACCGCTCTCGGGAAAGCATTTCATCATGTCGCGGATGCGGTACTTGAGGCGGCGATGGTAACGAATCTCGTACTCAAAGGCCTCTAGCTCAGTCTTTGACGGCAACCCGCCCCAAATCAGCAGGTAGGCCGTCTCTAGAAACGTGCCCCGCTGGGCCAACTCCTCAATGGAAATGCCGCGATATTCCAAGACGCCGGCTTGGCCATCCACAAAGCTAATGCTCGATTGGGTAACCGGTACACCTTCTAAACCCGGCCTGTACTCAGATACGGTCATATTTTTTTGCTCCCGTTCGCTCACCTATGATTCCAAGGGGAATGTACGCCCCGCCGTCATCAACGCTACCAAATCATCTGATCAACCTTACCGCTGCTGTCAACTCCATGGTGCCAGGATTTATGGGGCAGAGATGGTTGTCCCGATCGCCACGGCTTTTCCCGTCGCGGCCGATTGCTGGATGGCCGTGGCGACTTCCAGGGTATAGAGGCTGGCGGATGGGGTGCAGTAGAGCGCTTGGCCGGTGAGTAAATGCTCGATCACCTGGGCCGTATCGGCGGCAAATAGCCCCCGACGCGAGCCCACGGCGATCGGTCGAGGGCCCTGGCTGTCGGTGATCGTGCCTTCATCCCCCTCAAAGCAGAGGTGGCCATGGCGGCCCATCACCTCCAGCCGCCGCGTCGCCTCCCAGAGGGCCTCGCCTTTGCCGTAGGTCACCTCGGCGATCAGCCCAGAGACAAACGTGAGCTGGGCCGTGCAGAGGCAGGTGCTGTAGCAGGCTAGGCCCTCGGGGCCGGGGACAGAGTTGCCATAGTGGTTTTGGCCATAGACCTGGGCCACGGGGCCAAAGCAGTCGATCAGCCGATGCAGCCGCGACAGTGCCCCCACCAGCGGAAACCCAAATAGATCTGGGCAGTAGGTCCAGGACCGGGGAGCCGGGCGCTTGGGGGAGAGGGTGCAGTAGCGGGCGTAAAACGGTTGACCGATAGCTTCCAGGTTGGCCTTGAGGGCGCGGTGGGTGCCCCCCAGCAGCTCAATGTGCTCCACGTGGAGCAGCCGCTGCTGGGCCTGAGCCAGGGCCAGCAGCGGCTGGGCCGCCGGGGCGGTCAGCGCCAGGGGGTATTCCACTACGACGTGGCGATTGGCCTGTAGGGCCGCTGCTGCCACGGCACCGTGATCGCGGTTGATGTGGCAGATCACAATCAAATCCAGGTCAGGCCGATCGACCAGGGCCTGCCAACTCTCCACGGCCACCGCGCCGTAGGCCTGGGCAAACGCCTCGGTTTCGGCGGCCCCATGGCCAGCGACGGCCACCAGACGGGCGTGGGGGATAGTCTGGAGGGCAGCGGCCCGCAGTCGAGCAACAAACCCGGTGCCCACCATCCCTACCCGCACCCCGTCGGTCTGGAGCCTGGCCGGGAGCCTGGGTTGGAGGCCGGGTTGGAGTCCCGTTGGTAGGCTGGGGTCTGTCATGCACCGTATCCTTCACGCTCTAACTGTCGCCATCCTAGGATTTTCTCCGGCAGGGGGATGGTGGTACAAGGAGTTTTCTGGAATGCTGTAGGCAGTATTAACGCTGTCCTATGCCCCCCTTTGCGCCCCCCTGGTTTTTGCAGAATGGCCTGGCGATGACCCTCTACACGGCTTTGGTGGCGAGTCAAACCTGGCCCCAGAGCATTGATCTGCCGCCCATAGCCTACCAAGACCATATTTTCAAGGGTCAC
>JAIXUR010000259.1 GCA_027483425.1 Cyanobacteriota bacterium
CAGGGAAACAGCAGGATGCCTGACCAGCCGATAAATACAAAGCGATCGCGCTTTAGCCAGTCGTCTAGGATGTCGAACCATCCTCGCTGGGCTTGCGCGCGTCCCATTGCTATGGTCATGTCAAATCCTCTTTATATGACATCCAATCCATAAGGTCGCGGCTCTGTTGGATCCAGACTAGCTCTAGATTTGAGCCAGACCTGGCAGAGCATTGATCAGAACAGGGCTTAATAACTACTAAGTATTCCAGATATTAGAGCCAGGATGAAAAATATTCCTAACCCCAATAGCGATCGCCCTGCCTGAGTCGCACCAGCCGCCCCGGAAGCTAGGCTTCGAGGGGCCAGGTTTCTATTTATGATAAGGAGTGTTCTAATTTTTTACAATCTGACACGTAATTTCTCAGCCAAATTAGGACAGGAATGCCGCTTAAGTCAAAGACCGCTAACCGAGAACCGCTAGCCGAAGACCGCTAACCGAGAACCGCTATCCAGGAAGTCTCCCCTGCAAACCCAATGCCTAACCCGGTGGGGTTTAGACTAAGCTAATTCAGTAATAGCTATGACTGCCTCCATGTCTTCAACTCAACCCCAAGTTCTAACACGTACGGTGCTGGGAGCTCGCCGCCTGAGCAACATTTTTTGGGCTACGGTACTGACCCTGGGGGGCCTGGGCTTTGCCCTGGCCGGGGCCTCTAGCTTCCTCCAGACCAACCTACTCCCCTTCGCCGATCCAACCCAGCTGGTGTTTATTCCCCAGGGCATTGCCATGGGGTTTTACGGGGTCGCCGCCATCGGCTTGGCCACCTTTCTCTGGGTGGTGGTGGGCCTGGATGTGGGCGGCGGCTACAACCAGTTTGACAAGACCAGCAACCGGTTGCAGATTGTGCGCAATGGTTTCTGGGGCGAGAATCGCCGCATTGAGTTTGACCAGCCTCTGGAGGATGTGACGGCGGTGCGGGTGGCCATTAAGGAAGGGCTGAACCCTAAGCGCGCCCTCTATCTCCGTCTGAAGGGACGGCCCGATATTCCCCTGACGCGAGTGGGCCAACCCATTCCGCTCTCGGAGCTGGAGAACCAGGGGGCTGAACTGGCACGGTTTTTGCAGGTTCCCCTGGAAGGGCTGTAGACCATTGCCGATCAGGTTTTGAATGGCCACCCCCAGTTGTTGATCCGGTGCGATACCATGGGTGGTCGATTGAACTATTAGGAAGCAACTGACCGATGGCTCTCCCCATGCGCCCCTTTACCCTGGCCCTAGCCGCTGTCTTCAGCCTATGGCTAGGGGCTTGTGCCAGCTCCGCCACCGTAGATTCAACCACGGCTGATGCCCCCGTAGACCCAGGCATCGCGGCAGAGGTGGCGGTGGCTCCGGCAGGTTTGCCCGTTCTAGAGGGCATGGCCACCGTGGAAATGGTGGTCAATGGTAGCCCCATCGTGATGGAAATTGATGGCACCAAGGCCCCCATTACCGCCGGGAACTTTGTGGATTTGGTCAACCGGGGTGTGTACGATGGCCTGGTGTTTCACCGCGTCGTGCGTGACCCAGAACCCTTTGTCGTTCAGGGCGGCGACCCCCAGAGCAAGGATCCCAGCGTACCGGCTCAGCAGTTGGGTACCGGTAGCTTTATTGACCCCGGCAGCCAGTCCCCTCGCTACATTCCCCTGGAGATTATGCCGACGGGAGCCGCTGAGCCCGTCTACAGTAAGACCTTTGAAGAAGCCGGCATTACCGAGGCTCCAGAACTCGCCCATACCCGCGGTGCCGTTGCCATGGCTCGATCCCAGGCGGTGGACTCGGCCTCGGCTCAGTTTTACATCACCCTGGCGGAGCTGCCCTTTTTAGATGGGAGCTACGCCGTGTTTGGCTACGTGACCAGCGGCATGGATGTGGTAGATGCCATTCAGCAGGGCGATCGCATTGAGTCGGCGCGGGTGGTCTCAGGGCTGGAGAATCTGAAGACTGAGTAGGCGGAAATCTAGGATCCAAACATCCAGGGGCCAGCGAGTTGTGGTTTCGGGCCTGGGGCTGGTAACGGCCCTAGGCACCACGGCGGCAACCACCTGGGAGCATCTGCTGGCCGGAAAATCAGGCATTTGCCTGCGGCAGCCGTTCCCCCAATTACCGCCTCGACCGATGGCTCTGGTTGGCGAGCAGCCCGCTGACCTGGGGGATTTGCTCCGGGTAGCGGTAGCGGGGGCGATCGCCGATGCCCAACTCACCCTACCCCTGCCCGCCTGCGGCGTGGTGATTGGTTCTAGCCGCAGCTTTCAGGGTCGCTGGGAGCGTATGGCCCAGCAGCCAACCTGGGGAGATAATCCGTGGCTAGGGGCGCTGCCCCACATGGGGGCCATGGCCGCCGCCCGGCAGATTCAATCCCTCGGCCCGGTGCTGGCCCCGATGGCCGCCTGCGCCACGGGGCTGATGGCGATTTTTCAGGGCTATGAGCTGGTGCGGCGGGGAGAGTGCGATCGCGTCCTGGTCGGAGCCGTCGAAGCGCCCATTACTCCCCTCACCCTGACGGGCTTTGAGCAGTTGGGTGCCCTTGCGACCACCGGCTGCTATCCCTTTGACCCCGAGCGAGAAGGGCTGGTGCTGGGGGAAGGAGCGGCGGTACTGGTGCTGGAGTCGGAAGCCGCCCTGGCGGCGCGATCGGGGCCAACCCCCTACGGCTACATTCTCGGTGCCGGGTTTAGCGCCGATGCCTACCACCGCACCGCGCCGGATCCAGGGCTGGGGGGCAGTCGTTTGGCACTCAAAAATTGTCTTTACTACAGTGGTCTAGAGCCTGGGCAGGTGGGCTACGTCCATGCCCACGGTACGGGAACGCAGCTCAATGATGATCACGAGGTCAAGCTGATCAGGTCGGGATTTTCTCCCCTGCCCTGGATGAGTTCGACCAAGGGAGCAACGGGGCATACCCTGGGGGCTTCGGGGGCGATCGGGGCGGCGGTTTGCCTGCTGGCGCTGCGGCACGGAATGCTGCCGCCGAATAGGGGCGATCGCGGGGAGAGTATCTATCCCAAGCTGGTGACTGAGCCTGTGGCCGCCGAGCTGGAGGTGGCGCTGTGCCTCAGTTTTGGCTTTGGGGGACAAAATGGGGTAATGGCTTTGGGGGGCGATCGGTAGCTATGGGTGGGGGCTAACCCAAGCTATTAAAGAACTTCATGGCCATCTGGGGCAGGTGGCTGACCTCAAACCACACCTGCTTGGGGCTAATGCCAAACAGGTATTGCAGGGCCACAAAGATCACCACCAAGCCAATCAAAGGGACAAGCCCTACGCTCAAGATTCTGAAGAACAGCTGGGAGACTAAAACAATAACCGCGATCGCCGCAATCAGCAGCACCAGTTGAGAATCGACGGAGTTAAATAGAGAATCCATAGGGGCAGCAACGGTTAAGGGATAGGTGATACAAAAAATCTCATGCGATCGTAACCTAAATGCCCAGACCTAAATGCCCAGAGCGATTGTGTTCTAACGATCACG
>JAIXUR010000002.1 GCA_027483425.1 Cyanobacteriota bacterium
AAGTACCTGCGCCAGTCTGGGGGCGACGACCCGTGCTTTAAACGCTTCACCCTCGATCTGAAGGGCTACGCAGACCCCATTACCACCCGCGCCGCCACCTTCACCGACCTGAACCAGTTTTTGGCTGACTATTCGTGACTTGAAGGCTAAAGACGATTCTGGCTACAAAAATACCGAAGACGTTTGATTCTTCCCCAGGGCGCAGGGCTCTGCGCCCCTACCGGGGGTATTTTCTTGACCAGAAATCACCACGGCTTACTTGACGCTCTGTGGAAGGACGCCTGGACGATGGGGATAATGATTCGCGCTGAACAGGCGGAGGATAGGGAGGCGATTCACCGGGTCAATGGGATCGCCTTTGGCCGCGAGCATGAGGCTGATCTGGTGGATCGGCTCAGGGGGTTGCCCGATACGCTGTCGCTGGTGGCCGTGGTCGCAGAGGCGATCGTGGGCCACATATTCTTCAGTCCGGTCACCCTGGAGGACGGCAATATCGAGGGCCGGTTGATTTTGGGCCTCGGGCCAGTGGCGGTGCTGCCCGAGTACCAGCGCCAGGGGATGGGGACACAGCTGATTCGCCAGGGGCTAGAACAGTGTCGCCGGAGAGGCAGCCAGGCGGTGGTGGTGCTGGGCAACCCGCAGTTCTACGCTCGGTTCGGGTTCGTTCCGGCTGGGGAAAAGCAGTTGCGGTGTGAGTACAGGGTGCCCGAGGGGGCGTTTCGAGTGCTGGAGCTGGAGCCTGGAGCGTTGGCTGGGTGCCGGGGCTTGGTGCGGTATCGACCGGAGTTTGGCGACGGCGGGTAGAGCCAACGGCGGGCTGAAGAAAAATACAGAAAAATTGGCGATCGCTGTCGAAATGGGCGGGCTCTACTCGTCGTAGTTATAGAAGGTCGCCCAGCGCCCTCTGACATCCAATCTATTGATGGAGTTTACCCATGCAGTACGCCATTCTGGTTTACGAGACCGAGTACGACATTGCTAACCGTGAGCAGCACATGCCCGCCTACATGGCCTATTCCCAGGCCCTGGGTGAAGCGGGGGTGATGGTCGGCGGTGCCGCGCTACACCCTAGCCATACCGCCACCACCCTCCGGCTACAAAACGACCAACGGCAGGTACAGGACGGCCCCTATGCCGATACCAAAGAGCAGCTGGGGGGATTTTTTCTGATTGATGTGCCCGATCTGGATACCGCACTGAACTGGGCGGCCCGCTGCCCGGCGGCCAGCAACTGCGCCGTTGAGGTGCGTCCCCTACTGCCCAACCCAGCCTAGGAGACCACCCCATGAAACTCTATTACTTTCCCCCCTCCCCCAATACCCGTAAAGCCCATGCGGTGGCCATTCACCTGGGCCTGCCCCTGGACCTGCGGTTGATCGATTTGCAACAAGGCGAACAGCGCACCCCAGAATTTATCGCCCTCAACCCCACCGGCCGCACGCCGGTGCTGCAAGATGGCGACTTTATTCTGTGGGAGTCGACCGCCATCATGCAGTATTTGGCTAGCCAGGTGCCCAATTCGCTCTGGCCCGAGGATGCCCGGAGTCGCGCCGACATTATGCGTTGGCAGAGTTGGCAGTTGGCCCACTGGCATGGGGTCTGTCAGCCCTTGCAGTACGAAAACTTCGTCAAGCCTCTGCTGCAGCTGGGTGAGCCCGACCCCCAGGTGGTACAGGAGGCGACCGAGCGCTTTCATCAGGAGGCCGCCGTTTTGAATGACCACCTGGCCGAGCGCGAGTTTTTAGTCGGTGACGGGCTCACCCTAGCCGACTTTTCGGTGGCCAGCGACCTGACCTACGCCGGGCCGGGGCAGTTTCCCCTGACCGACTATGCCCCTCTGCGGGCCTGGTATGCCCGGATTGAAGCGCTGCCCGCCTGGCAGCAAACCAACCCCAGGAGCTAACCCCGGATGGATGCCCGCCGAGCAGCAGAATTGGCAGCCCGCAATTCCTACGGTCGATTGGTCGCCTACCTGGTCGCCCAAACCCGTGATCTAGCGGCGGCTGAGGATGCCCTCGGCGAGGCCTTTCTCGCGGCCCTCAACACCTGGCCTGACCAGGGGGTGCCCAGAAGCCCAGAAGCCTGGTTGCTGGTGACGGCACGGCGAAAGCTGATCGACACAGCCCGCCGCAGCCAAACCCAGGAGCGCGTGCTGACTACGCTCAAAACAACCGATTTAGGCTGGTCTTCGCCCCCTGCCGATGAATCAGCCCTGGGCGGTGACTCGGTCCCCGACGATCGCCTGAAGCTGCTGTTTATCTGTGCCCACCCGGCGATCGATGGGGCCATGCACACCCCCCTGATGCTGCAAACGGTGCTGGGGCTGAATGCGGCTCAGATTGGCTCGGCGTTTTTGGTGGCCCCCGCCACCATGGGCCAGCGGCTGGTGCGGGCCAAGGCCAAAATTCGCGACGCGGGTATTGCCTTTGAGCTGCCCGAGGCGGAGGAGTTGCCTGTCCGGCTCCAGGCCGTTCTTGAAGCTATCTACGCGGTCTATACCCTGGGCTGGGACAATGGGGCGGGCGGTGACCCCCGCCACCAGGGGCTGACCGATGAGGCGATCTGGCTGGCTCGCCTGTGTGTACAGCTGATGCCCGAAGAGCCGGAAGCGAAGGGTTTGCTGGCCCTGATGCTGTTTTGCGAAGCGAGGGCGCAGGCTCGCCGCACGGTGGCCGGGGCCTATGTGCCGCTGTCAGAGCAGGATACGGCGCTGTGGTCCCAGGCGCTATTGCGGGAGGCGGAGCGGCTGCTGGGGCAGGCAGCGGTGGTTCAGCACCTGGGCCGATTTCAGCTGGAGGCGGCGATTCAGTCGGCCCACATGCAGCGGGCGGACGGGCGAGCGACGGATTGGGAGGCGATCGCCCTCCTCTACGCAGGCTTGCTGCGGATTGCGCCCACCCTAGGGGCGAGGGTGAGTCAGGCTTCGGCGATCGCCGAAGCCCACGGCCCCGCCGCCAGCCTCCAAGCCCTGGAGAAAATTCCCGCCGCCGCCGTCAACACCTATCAACCCTACTGGGCCCTCAAGGCCCACCTGCTGCAAACCCTCAACCAGCCCGCCGCCGCCAAAGACGCCTACCAGCGAGCGATCGGCCTCTCTGAGGACGCCGCCATTCGAGCATTTCTCCTGGCCCGCTCCCGCCAGCTCCCAGGGCCACCGCCGCCGAACTAGTCCCCCCCAGCTCCAAAATCCCCAATCCAAAATCCCCAATCCAAAATCCACCTCCCCATTGGGGCTAAGATCGAGAGGCAACGTCCCCAAACTTTCCCCTGTGAGCATGACTGCCTTCTCCACCACCCCCTTTAGCCCCGCCGAAATTGCCGCCGAAGGCATCAAGCCCGACGAGTACGACGACATTGTGCAGCGCCTGGGCCGCCACCCCAATCGCGCGGAGTTGGGCATGTTTGGGGTGATGTGGTCAGAGCACTGCTGCTATAAAAATTCGCGCCCGCTGCTGAAGCAGTTCCCCACCGAGGGGCCGCGCGTTTTGGTGGGGCCGGGGGAAAATGCGGGGGTAATTGATGCGGGCGATGGCCTGCGGGTGGCGTTCAAAATTGAGTCCCACAACCATCCCTCGGCGGTGGAGCCGTTTCAGGGAGCAGCCACCGGGGTCGGCGGCATTCTGCGGGATATTTTTACTATGGGGGCGCGCCCGATCGCGGTGCTCAACTCCCTGCGGTTTGGCGACTTAGCCGATAGCCGTACCCGTCGCCTGTGCCAGGGGGTGGTGTCAGGCATTGCCCACTACGGCAACTGCTTTGGGGTCCCCACCGTGGGCGGCGAGGTGTATTTTGACGCGGCCTACAACGGCAATCCCTTGGTCAATGCCATGGCGATCGGCATTATGGAAACGACCGATATTGTCAAATCGGGGGCGGCGGGCCTGGGGAACCCGGTGCTCTACGTCGGCTCTACCACCGGGCGCGACGGCATGGGCGGGGCCAGCTTTGCCAGCGCTGAACTGACCGATGAATCAGAGCGCGATCGCCCCGCCGTCCAGGTGGGGGATCCCTTTCTAGAGAAATCCCTCGTAGAAGCCTGTTTAGAAGCCTTTAAGACCGGGGCGATCGTCGCCGCCCAGGATATGGGGGCCGCGGGCATCACCTGCTCCACCGCTGAGATGGCCGCCAAGGGCGGCGTTGGCATCGAGCTCGATCTCGATTT
This sequence comes from Cyanobacteriota bacterium, assembly GCA_027483425.1. Taxonomy (GTDB): domain Bacteria; phylum Cyanobacteriota; class Cyanobacteriia; order Phormidesmidales; family Phormidesmidaceae; genus Nodosilinea. The sequence goes on from JAIXUR010000002.1 coordinate 4,163, forward strand.
GATTCCAGTGCGAGAGACGGGCATGGTGCCCTACGAATACCTGCTGTCAGAATCCCAGGAGCGGATGCTGTTTGTGGTCGCCGCCGGGCGCGAGGCGGAGGTGATCGCCATCTTTGAGCGCTGGGGCCTCCACGCCGTGGTGGCGGGTACGGTCATCGCCGACCCGATCGTGCGCATTCTGTTCAAGGGTACCGTGGCCGCCGAAATTCCCGCCCTGGCCCTGGCTGAAAACACCCCCCTCTACCACCGCGAACTGCTGGCCGAGCCACCCGCCTATGCCCAAACGGCTTGGGCCTGGAGCGAAGACAGCCTGCCGTCCTGCTCTGTCGACGGGATAACCCTACCTAAATCGGGGGCAACCGCTTGGACCACGATTCTGCACACCCTGCTGGGCCAGCCCACGATCGCCTCCAAACAGTGGGTGTATCGCCAGTACGACCACCAGGTGCAAAACAATACGGTGCAGTGCCCCGGCCAGGGCGACGCCGCCGTGATTCGCCTGCGCCCCCAGGAAGCGGTGCCCGGCTATCAACCGGGTGCGATCGCCCGAGGCCTGGCCGCTACCGTAGACTGCAACGCCCGCTACGTATACCTCAACCCCTACGAAGGAGCGAAGGCCGCCGTCGCCGAAGCCGCCCGCAACCTCAGCTGCGTGGGCGCACTGCCCCTGGCGGTGACCGACAATTTGAACTTTGGCAGCCCCGAAAACCCCATCGGCTACTGGCAGTTGGCCGAAGCCTGCCGGGGTCTGGCGGAGGCCTGCCGCGAGTTTGAGACCCCCGTGACCGGGGGCAATGTCTCGCTCTACAACGAAACGGTCGATAGCCAGGGCCACCCCCAGCCCATCTACCCTACTCCGGTGGTGGGAATGGTCGGCCTCATTGACGACTTGCGTCTGACCTGTGGCCAGGGCTGGCAGCAGGCCGGGGATTTGATCTACCTGCTGGGGGTGCCGGTGGAACAGACCACCCCACCCCCAGGGGTGGAGCGTTCCCTGGTCACCCTCGGCGGGTCGGAGTACTTGGCGGCGGTATACGGCCAGGCCACCGGGCATCCCCCCAGGGTGGATATGGCCCTGGAGAAGCAGGTACAAGCCGCCTGCCGCCACGGCATTGCCCAGGGCTGGGTGCGATCGGCCCACGACTGCGCCGAGGGGGGGCTGGCGGTAGCGCTGGCGGAGTCCTGTATCAGCGGCGGACAGGGGGCGGCCATTCAGTTACCGTTGGCCGCCAGCCAAACTACCCAACGGTGGGATCGGCTGCTGTTTGGGGAGGGCGGTGCCAGAATTGTGGTCTCGGTCAGCCCTGGACATCAGGCGGCCTGGGAAACCCACCTCAGCCATCAGTTGCCCGATGCCTGGCAGCGGCTCGGCACGGTGCAGGGCGAGGAGCTGACGCTGACGACTCACGATGATCAATCCGTGATCACCGAGGCCGTGGCTCAGCTGGCTGATACCTGGCGGAACGCGATCGAGCGGAGACTGGCGGGGGATAGTTGAGCGTGGGAGCGATCGCCCATGAATCCTTTCTCCGTGAATAATCGCTCACTCCACTGAACCCATAGGACGCGATGGATCTAAGGTAGCCCCATGGTGGTGCCACGGTAGGATAGGGATA